>NZ_PNDP01000064.1:0-54295 GCF_005886415.1 Pseudoalteromonas sp. S327
GGACAGAATATCAATTCGCCATATTACTTAATAATTTTTCGGGGCTATCCGTGTCGCTACCTGCGTTAAAAATTTCTCATTTAGAACAACTAAATAGCGAATTTTTTGCCTAGCTATCAACACGTTTTTCCATCATCCAAAATAGATCACTTAATCAAACGAATTGGTATAAATGATTACTCGGCCGCAGCTTGTTTGGTTTTTCTAAACATAAACTCAAGGGGAATGTGTAGGCGCTTTGCCCATGCGTTTTCGGTGTGATCTTCCCCCGGGAAATACTGGCTTTGCCATAGCTTTGCTGGGTATTGTTGCGCCATAAATAAATCATCAATTTGCGCTTGTAGCTTAGGGTACATGGCATCTAAAGTGCTGTCGCCATAATCAAAATACACTTTTTGGTTACTTAGCTTGGCGATGTTGTTGGCAATGTAATTTTTAAACTCGGCAAATACCTCGTCGTCGTGGCTAAAAATACCCGGCCAGTGGGTCGACATACAAATAGCGCCGGCAAATTCGTTAGGGTAATTAAGTAGTGTATACCACGATATAAGCCCACCCATGCTAGAGCCACCAATATAGCGGTGCTGCGCGCCTTTGTTTACGTTGTAGTTAGACTCTATGTAAGGAATAACTTCTTTAACTAAAAAGCGTGAGTAGTTGTCTGAGTTCACCTTAGAGGCAAATAATTTGTGGCCTGGGTATTTTTCTAACTGGTATAGGGCGTTTTGTTTTTGTTTGCTTAAGGCTTCAAACGGTTGTTGTGGGTAGTATTCGCTGTGGCGGTTTTCAACGGCGTTTGGAATGCCTACCACAATAAATGGGCGTACTTTGCCTTGCTCTATTAATGAGCCGGCTACTTCATCTACGCGCCATTCTTGCTTGTTCCATGTGCTATTGGCATCAAACAGCATGCGGCCATCGTGCATGTAAAGTACATCGTAGGTGGTGTTTTTGTTGTAACCTGGCGGTAGCCATACATTTAAAAAACGGTTTTTTAAAAACTGTGATTCTATATTGTCGATCACCTCAATATGGCCCTTGCTTACTTGCACGGTGGGCGTGTTTGCATAGCTGGTATGCACTACAAATATTGATAAGCTAAACAGTAAAGCAACTAATTTCATGGTGGCACCTTAGCATACAAAAAGTGCACTATCACAAGCTTGCATTGTTAATTCAATGTGAATACGTATGCACTTGCATTTAAGCTACAAATGCACACGCATACAATTTATAAATCGCTGCGCCAGCCCATGCCCGACTCTTCCATAAGGCGCTCGTATACGCCCTCAATATTAAGTGGCAGCCATGCTTTGTATTGCTTTAAATCTGAAAATTCATCGAGCTTAACGTTTTGTTTTATTTGCTCTAGGCTTTGCCCTGCAAGCGCTGCTGCGGTTACTTTGTTGTACAGTTGCTCTATATAACTTAAATAACGTGCAACATCGGCTTTATTACCCATATCGGCATGGCCGCCCACAAAGGTATTAAAGTCGTAATTTAAAACCGCTTGGGTTGAATTAATCATACCTTGAATATCGTAGCTCCATAGTTTTTGCCATGGCATTCTGCCAATGACTATCCAATCGACCACAAATAGTGTTTTTTGCTTTTCGAACAGCATACTTACCGAGCCTCGGCCATCGTTAGGGCCGTGGTAGTTAAGTTTTAAGGTTGAGCCGCCAAGGCTAAGTATTAGTTCATCATCAAAAGTAAGGTTAGGCATAACCGTTTTTATTTTTGTGTTTTTAATATCTTGGGCGGTAAGTTTGTGCGCAACAAAGGTTGTGTGCGGGCTTTTAAATACCTCTGCGCCGTAAATATGGTCGCTGTGATTATGGCTATATACAACGTATTTTACCGGTACGTTATAGCGGGTTTTAATTTGCTCCTTTAACCACGTGGCAGCTTTTTTATTAAGTGGGTCGGTAACTATTGCACCTTGTGGGGTGATTAAAAATACCGAGCGGTGTCTGTCGTCAATAAAGCGGTGGAGGCCATCGCCTAAATCTTCAATTTCGTAACTTTGCGCCATAAAACCTGAAAATAGTAAGCTGGTGGCAAGTAGTGTTTGTAATAAGCGAAGCATGCACAATCCTGTTTAATGTTCTAAGGGTCTGTTGACCTTTGCGGATTAAAATTTGTTCAAACTAGGGGCTATTTAATCGCGGCGCGAGGTTTGTAACCTAGTGGGCTAAGTAAAAGCCGAGCAAAGCTTCCGCGTCCTGCTCACGCCCTTTACATACATCCATGTAGGCAACAAAGAGTAAATAGCCCCTAGGAAGAACCCTTTGGGCAGCGCCTGTTTGGCATTAATGCTACGTTATCGCCTATTTGTGGGGAACAACCACACTATATAGGCTCTGCCTTGTCTAAATACCAAACAGACAGCTGCAAATTTAACCTTAAAAGATCAACAGACCCTAGCATTAAGTAAGAAAGTGCTAATGAGTATAAAATTTCAGTCAAAGTAAAAGCCATTTTATTTTAAATATAAAATGGCTTTGTTAGGTTGGGTTTAACGCAGGGTGAGCTGCTGGTTTATTTCTTCAAAAATACCGGCGTCGTCTATGGTTGAAGGTATTTGTAGTTCGTCGCCATCGACCAGTTGACGTAAATTTTTGCGTAGTATTTTACCTGAGCGAGTTTTTGGTAATCGCTCTACGCTTACTATCGTTTTAAGGCACGCTATAGCGCCTATTTGGTTGCGTACTGTTTGCACAAGCTCTTGCTCTACATCGGTAGGGGAGCCGGTAAAGTCGTTTTTAAGTACGATCATGGCCATCGGTAATTGGCCTTTTAGTGTATCGGCAACCCCAAACACCGCGCACTCTGCAACGGCTGGGTGGGATGCGACTATTTCTTCCATTTCGCCGGTTGAAAGCCTATGACCTGCTACGTTTATAACATCGTCTGTACGGCCCATTATAAATAGGTAACCATCGCCATCTATGTAACCACCATCGCCGGAAAGATAATACCCTGGGTACTGAGTTAAATAACCGGTTTTAAAGCGCGCTGTGTTTTGCCAAATGGTGGGTAAGCAACCTGGTGGCAGCGGCAATTTTATAGCCACCACGCCTTGCTCGTTTGGTGCGCATTGCTCGCCTTGCATATTCAATATTTGCACATCAAACCCAGGAGTTGGCACGGTAGAGCTACCTGGTTTTGTTACTAATTCTTCTATGCCTACGGGGTTACAGGCAATGGCCCAGCCGGTTTCTGTTTGCCACCAGTGATCGAGTATTGGCAGGTTGGTTTTTTCTTTTAGCCAGTTGTACGTTGGCGGGTCGAGCCGCTCGCCAGCTAAAAATAGTCGTTTTAAACTACTGGTGTTGTACTGCTTAAAGCCCTTTGCATTTGGGTCTTCTTTTTTGATGGCTCTAAACGCAGTGGGCGCTGTAAATAATGCATTTACTTGGTACTGCTCTACTACTCGCCAAAATGCACTGGCATCAGGTGTGCGAACTGGTTTGCCTTCAAACAACACTGTTGTACAGCGATAAATTAGCGGGGCATACACTATGTAGGAGTGCCCAACGACCCAGCCTATATCTGAGGCAGCCCAAAATACGTCGCCGGGCTGCATGCCGTAAACGGTTTCCATGCTGTAGTGCATAGCAACACCATGGCCGCCGTTTTCACGCACTACGCCTTTAGGCGTGCCTGTAGTGCCTGAGGTATATAAAATATAAAGAGGATCACGCCCACTTAAAGGTACTGGCTCTACTGCAGTGGCTGTTTGCATTGCCTCATCCCAGTTAATATCTCTTGTGGGGATAAGCGTGGCTGCTACTTGTTCGCGCTGGTAAATAACGCAGTGATCTATTTTATGATTGGCAAGATCTATGGCGTGATCAATCAGCGGTTTATATTCTATTACGCTATCTACCTCTACACCGCACGAAGCGCTCAGTATGAGTTTAGGTTTTGCATCGTCTATACGTACGGCGAGTTCATGCGCTGCAAAGCCACCAAATACCACAGAGTGTATAGCGCCTAATCGGGCGCAGGCCAGCATGCCTATTACAGCTTGGGGGATCATGGGCATATAAATAACAACGCGGTCGCCTTTACTAACGCCTAACGATTGCATTACACCGGCAAATTTAGCTACCTCTTGCTGTAGCTGGTAGTAGCTATACTTCTGCTGCGTGTTGGTTACGGGGGAGTCGTAAATAAGCGCGGTTTGCTCGCCAAAACCGGCAATAACGTGTTGGTCGAGCGCTAAAAAACTGGTGTTTAGTTGGCCATCATCAAACCAATGGTAAAGGCCGTCAGTGTCTTGTGTGTAGGCGTTTTCGGGCTTTTTATACCAAGGTAGGCGCTTTGCTTGTTCAAGCCAAAATTGTGCTGGGTTTTGTTTAAAGCTTTCGTATTGTTGTTTATATGGGCCTAACATAGTGGGCTCCTAATACTAAATGTGTGTGAGAGACCTTACAAAAGGTAGGCTTTTTTTTAATCGATAGGTATTCGACTATGGTCGGCTAAAAGTTAAACAACACTTTAGGTTTTAAAATACAAAATTGACAATACAAAGCGTGTGGCTCAGCATGGCGAGCAATTAAAATAAGAGAAAACACAATATGAGTAACGTAGTAAGAGTAGGGGTTGCGGTTATTATAATGCGCCAAAACACTATTTTATTAGGTGAGCGAATAGGGTCGCATGGTGCAAATACATGGGCAACGCCTGGTGGACATTTAGAATTTGGTGAAAGTGTTGAGCAGTGCGCAATACGCGAGGTATTTGAGGAAACAGGGCTAAATGTGAGTAAAATTACTAAGCTTGATTTTACTAACGATATTTTTAGTGCTGAGAATAAACACTACATTACTTTATACGTAAAAGCCGATTACGAGGGCGGCGAGCCTGTGCTAAACGAGCCAAATAAATGTATGCAGTGGCGCTGGTGCGACATTAATAATTTACCATCGCCACTGTTTACATCACTTAAAAACTACTTAACTACAACAACGCTTACGGTTTAGTTGATGGGCTTAATACTAATTTTTTAAAGCTCACTTGGGCGTAATCACCATTTTGCTTGTCGGTGGCCCAATCGCCAGTGCCTAAACAGCCTGGGTACCAAATGCCTTTAGCGCTTTTGGTGCTACATTGGTTATAAGCACCCGCTTTAAAGTAATGCCAATCGGCAGCATAGCCATTAGGGTGATCTTTTTCATCTACCTTGCCATAGGCATCTACGTTATTGCCTAAGTTAATTGCGTAGTTAACGTCTTTTTTGCCTTGGGCGCTAAAGGTTAAGTACATCATGTTTTTATGCACGTTTACTGTGTAACTAAAGTCTTCGCCAAGCGCTATGCCTGTCGCACCGGGATCGTCCGAGTTTTCCCAGGTATTACCCCACACAGGGTATGTAATGTCGGTTCGGTTAGGATCTTTTTTTGGTAAGTTACGTTCGTAATTCCAAAAAACAGATCCGGTTTTATGGCCAGGCCATTTTTTATAATAAATTTTAAGTGGTTCGTTACCCCAGCCAAAACCCAGTTTTGTATCTATTAAGGCTTGGTCTTTACCTGCGTGAATTTGCCCTACCACCACAGAGTAAGCGGCTTTTTTATTAGGATCGTTAGCGCGAAGCGCAACATGATCCACCTTTAGCGTGGCTTCCATTTTTCCGCCTACCGAGCCAAAGCGCTCCGATAGCGGGTGTACAGCTAGGGCAAAATTATTCTTTGAATTTTTAGTTTTTATTTTGGTATTAGTGCCGCGGATCATTTGTCTTAGTTCACTGCGGGTATTGGTTGAATTGGCACTGGTAAGCGCTTTATTTGGCGAGGTAAATACCATATAACCTTGATCATCAAGGTAGAAAAAATCAGGGTGCGCGTAGGTTTGGATCTCTTCTACGTCTACGGTATCTATTTTTCCATCGTTATTGAGATCTACAGGTACGTTTATTTTCCATTGCGATAAATCAAATTTTGACGCAGGTACTGCGACATTACTATCAACAGGTGTACTTGTGCTGGCACAGCCCATAAATAGCAAAGGGGTAACAGCAGCCAGTGCTGTGAGTTTAAAAGTAGATGTTAGATTTTTCATTGTTGTCTCTGTGTGATGATATTAAAAATGAGCGATATTAACTTCGCTTAACTTTAATCTAACATACCAATTTAAAATATCAACATTACCAATTTTTTGTTTTTGTAGTTTTTATAGTGCCTTTTTGGTTATACCAAAGTGGTTTTTTTGTTGTTGTTGTTTTTTGCGTTTTTTATTTAGGTGTTTGCGCTGCGCTTTTTTTACATGCTTAACTATCCACTTTGTCATAAGAGGCATAAGTTCTGGCGCAAAGTTATGGCCCATCCCAGGGACTACTCTTAGTTTGGCTTTTTTTATAAGGCTTGCCGTTTTTTTGCCTGCACTTACGGGTATTACCACATCGTCGCTGCCGTGAATTACTAAAGTAGGCGTTTTAATTTTACGAATTAAATGTTGCCTGTCTTTACTCGCGGCCATAGCAATAAGCTGGCGTTTGTAGCCACTTGGATTATGCGAGCGCTCTACAATTTGCGTTGCATGATGGCGAAGTGCGTCTTCTGATTGAGGGTAAGCGGGGCTGCCAATAAGTTGGTTAAGTTTAATGTTGTAGTTTATTGCCTCATCACGGCTGGATGTTTTGGGCTTTAATTTGGCAAGCTTTATAAATACGCCAATGCTTTTGGCACTCAGCCTTGGCAGGCTAGAGCTTGACATAATAGTGGTTAAACTTAGCACCTTTTTTTTATGCTGAGCTGCAATTAGCTGAGCAATCATACCGCCCATAGAAGCACCTACAAAATGCGCTTTTTTTATTTTAAGCGCCGCCATAAGCGCCAATACATCGTTTGCCATATCATCAAGTAAATAGGGCGTTTTCGTGCGTATGGGCAGGCGTTTACTTAACCACGATTTAAATAAACTCGGGCTAGGGTGATGCTCTAAATGGGTAGAAAGGCCAGTATCGCGGTTATCAAAGCGTATAACCCTAAACCCTTTTTTTACTAAGGTGTAGTAAAGCGAGTCCGGCCACACGGTCATTTGTGCGCCTAAACCCATAATAAGTATGATTGCAGGGGCTTTTTTATCGCCTTCGTCTTGGTAACTGAGTTTTATACCCTGAGGTGTTTTAATTGTTCGCATAGCCAACTAGCAGTGTTTGCGTTGATAAAATTATAGACCCTGTTTATTACAACTTGTTGGCAGTAGCCGGAAGCGGTAGCTGCCACTTGGTTAAAATAGCCTGATATTCGCCGTTTTCTTTTAGCGCGTTAAGTGCATGGTTAATAGCGCTTGCGGTGTGTTTATCTAGGATTTTGTTGGCACTAAAATATAATTTTGAAGGGTAGTCGGTTAAATGAATTCGTTTCGTTATTAAATTGGGATTTAGGCCTGAGTGCTTTAGCTCGTTATTTAACGTAAGTGTGTTGGTTAGTACAAAGTCGATGCGTTTTTTATAAAGCATTTGCCACAGTTGCTGATAGTAGCTTACAAGAACTAGGTTTTTGTCTTCGGTAAAACCGGCGTTTTTCAAATAGGTGGCACTTGAATAGCCACGTATTGTGGCCACTTGGTAAAATTTTGCGTGATTAAGGTGGGTAACTTCATCAGTACGGTTTTTTAAGCTAACTAAATAAGCATCGGCAAAGTATGACTCACCTAGCCAGGTGTATTGCCTTGCTCTAATGGGGGTTTTTAAAAGAGACAACGCAATTGCATTTGGGTTGTTTTCAAGCATTGTAAAAATACGCGCCATAGGAATTATTTCAAACTTGGCGGATAGCTTTGCGTGTTTAATGGTGGCTTTGGCTAAATCGACTAATGCGCCGTCGGGTTCGTTATTTTCATTTATAAAATGATAAGGCGGGAGATCTTCTGCTACAAAGGTAATGGTTTGTGCGTTGCACATGGCGCTATAAAGCATAAACACACAAATACTTAATACTACACGCACAAATAAAACCCACATTTTTAATTATTATGCGCTCTAGTTTAAAGAGTGTTGATTAAAAGGTATACCATAAATGTTTATTTAATGTGAATAACACTGCGGTTCATTTACGTTTTAAAAATTGTGTGGGTGTGCAATGGTGCCATCGTAAAAAAGCACGATTAAACGAGCTCTGATCTTTAAAGCCTAACAGGTTAGCTAGTTCGCTAAGTGGGAGCGTACCAATTAACGTGTGGGAGCGGTTTTTTCTTTCTTGTTCAAGCAATTGCGCAAAGGTTACATGTTGTTTTTTTAAATGTCGCTGTAGCGTGCGCGGTGTTACGTTTAGTGCGCTTGCAACTGCAATAAGCTGGCTATTTTGTAATGTTGTTTTTGCGAAAAGTAGCTGTTTAACTTTTTCTGTTAGGCACAGCTGACTTTTAAAACGCGATAGCTGCTGTTGTGAAAGCTGCTTAAATGTAGCATTTACAATGGCGTTGTCGGTTTTAAAGGCAAGGTTTAAATAACTGCTCGGAAAGTTTATTTGGTTATGCGCTGCGCCGCTTATAACGGGGCATTTAAACCAGGCCTCTAACTGTTGTGTGTGTCTTTTAGGCCAATTATGTATAAAGCTGATACTGCTTGGGCAAAGCGATGCGTTTATTAATTGGCGAATAACGCTTACCCACGCAGTCATGTTTCGTAATACTACTTGTTCATTACAATGAGGATGAGCATGCCAGCGCACCGTAGCGGTGTCTGCAGTTTGCAAAAACTGCGCTTTACCAATATCTGCCACTAAGCTGTCGTAATTTAACAGTGCCTTTATAGCGCTACTTAGGGTATCGCTCGATTCTATTAAATAGCCCAATATACCGTAATCTGCGGGGCGAATGTGCATACCTAAAGTAAAACCAAACAGCGCATCGTTTAGCACTTTTTGGCCGTACACAAGCAGCGCATTGTAACTTTGTAAACTAATACGGGGTGCTAATTGCTGACTATGCTGGCGACTAAATTCAGTAAACCCGATTGCCTTAAGAGCCGTATTAGAATCAATATCTTGGGTTTGCAAGTAATCTAAAATGCTCGAAAAGTAATGATCAGCCAGTGTATGCATTTGTCGTCTAAAGCTAAAAAATGGTCGTGTATGAGCAAGCTTGCCATGTTCAATTTTTATATGCTAGTTACATGTGTAATTATCTTCGCTGTAAACTATGATCTTTATATCAATAAAACAAACGCTTAATGCAGATCCTTTGCAAATAATAACCACCTTGTTGGATCATCAGCAGTTAGATCGCTTTTTTAATGCCAAGTTTGAGCTAATAAAAACAGCAAATAGCGGTGAGCTAAAAGGCGGTAAAGGCGCTATTAGGCAAGTGAAAATGGCAAATGCTACGTTTAATGAGCGTATAATAATGGCTAACCCCAGCCACATTTGCTACCAAATAGTAGGCAATAAGCCTGTGGCACACCATCAAGGTGATATTTATTTAGTTGCTAATAAAGGCGCTAAAAGTATCACTACTGAGCTTAATTATTGTATACGCTGCAAAGCGCCGTGGTGGCTGCCAAATGCTTTGCTAAAACACCTAATTAGTAAAGATATAACCCAGGCATTAAATAAACTGCAGCATTACTTTATGGTGGGCAAAGTATGAACTCAGAAATTATTTTACTTGCCCTAAGCCCTGTGTTTTTAGTGTTTGTATGCTTTGAATTTGTAAAATTTAAGCGCTATTACAATATAAAAGACAGCCTAGCAAACACCGTTTTAGCCTTGTTGCACCAAGGCGCAGATGCAATGGCACTGCTGCTACTTATGCCATTTTTTTACATGCTTTACGAGTACCGCTTATTTGATATAAAGCTAAGTGTATTAAGCGTTGCTTTTGCATTTTTACTGCAAGATTTTTTGTACTATTGGTTTCATCGTGCGTCGCATCATATTCATTGGTTGTGGGCTGCGCATGTGGTTCACCACAGCTCCACTAAAATGAATTTTACCACTGCGTTTAGGCAAAGCATAATGTACCCAGTAGCCGGCATGTGGGTATTTTGGCTACCTATGATACTACTAGGGTTTGACCCTTTAACCGTATTTAGCGTAGTGGCACTTAATTTGGCATATCAATTTTTTGTGCACACGCAAATAGTGGCTAAGTTAGGTTGGTTTGAAAGCGTATTTAATACGCCATCGCACCACAGGGTTCATCATGCAATTAATAAACGCTACCTTGATAAAAACTTTGCCGGTGTGCTTATTATTTGGGATAAGTTATTTGGCACCTTTGTAGAAGAAGACAAAAATCAGCCCTGTAAATACGGCATAGTAGGGCAGCTAAATAGTAATAACCCACTAATAATAACGTTTCATCAGTGGGCTCATTTATTAAAAAGTACCTATACGGCGAAAGGGTTAAAAGCTAAATGCAAAGTACTATTTGGCTACCCAACCAGTAGCGTTAAAGTTAAATAACAGACTTAAAAGTAAAACTGCACTGCAAAACTAGCCGCAGTATTATAGCTGTGCCATTTTTCGTGCTTTATTTGGCTGCGAAGCGCTATGTTACGCGACAGCGCGTAGCTCCAAGTTAGGGCAGCTTCGCTGTGGTTATTAGCATTATTATTGCTTAGCCAAAACATATTACCTGTAAGGGCTAGTTTGTGATTGTTATTTACTTGCCAAATAACGCCCGCCTCACTGCCTAATCCAACGCTGAGCTGGTTAGTAATATCTCCAGTATTTAGCTCAAACTGTCCCAAAATGTAGCCATGCACACTGTTTGGATTGCCATAAGATTTACCGTATCCACCCTTAGTAAAAAACCGGCCAGAGCGTTTGTTTGGGCTTGGTTGCCTATCAAAGCCCATTTTTATATTCCACGACCAGCTATCAAATACACGGTTATCGGGGGCAAGCGACATAGCATCAAGTAAGTAAAAGTGCTCAATATGGCTATTCCCGCTATCTGATAGGTTGGCTGATAAGTCAAAAAAGCTAATTTGTGCACCGGGTATAAAGCCTGCGGGTCTGTCTAGTAAATCATGATAAGCAAGGCGATAAGCTACATTGGTGGTGATTTGCTGGTTATTATTTTGCACTCTTTTAGCCGTTAGCCTTGAAGAGCCATGGCCTTGCTCTGGTGACGCTTTAGGCTTTGCCGGCTTAGACAAAGGTGAAGGAACCGCATACTTACTGCGCATTAAAAGTAACTTAGTAAGACGAGGGGCTATTTCCTCACGGTTAAGGGCTTTGTCGTAAAATTCAAAATTTAACCATTCGTACGCCATTTCTAATATGGCAACAAGTTCTTGCTGTGAGTAATTACGTGTATTTAATGGCTTGCCTTGCATAAGGGCTCTGGCATCACTTAGTTGTTGGTCACTTAATTGCGTTGAATAGTGGAATAACTTAGTGCCAAAGGCGGGACGATAATTTGGCGTTTGCAGTAAATTGTTATCCCTTAACACGGCAACAGTGTCTGAAGGAATAGCCTGCATATTAAATTGTGAGGTTAAGTTAAGCTCCTCATTTGCTAATTGCAGTAACGCGAGTAACTGATAGGAGCAATTTTCGTCTATAAAAAAATAATCAAAAGTGGCGTTTTGTAGCTCCCACAAATGCAGTAATACCAGCTCAACTTGTTGCTCGGTTAAGTTGAGTTTGTATTCCCAAATATCGCGTGATTCTAAATCATTATATTCGCGTACTTTTTTATAATACGGCATAAGCGAAAACTTACCCGGGTAGCTACCAATAAGGCCTTTTAATGCGTACATAGCAGCGTTATCTGAGCCATCAGGTTCTGCCGCAAAGTTTACAGCAAAGGCAATCAGCTCTTTACTACGGGTTTGATCTTTAGCATCGATGCGCAGCAAAGTGTGCCCAAACATAGAAGAAGGGCTGTTCATAAATGCAGTAGGGAATACAAGCGTAACTCCTTTAGGATTAATGACTTGTTGCCAGGCCTTAAGCTCAGCGCAATCAAGAGCAGGCCAATTGTTTTTAATTTTTGATTTTAGCCATGTGTAGCGAGCTGGAAATTGGCAGCTGTATTTTTGTTGACTGCTTTTATTGGCATTAAATGCGCTAATGGTGGCATTTAGCTCATCTACTGGGCTGGTTTTACCTGTAGGCGATAAAAAAAACTCGGCGCTATCTACTTCGCTTTTAAAGCTACCTAATGTGGTATTGCGGTAGTGGCCCAGTTTAAGCCAATAAGGGTGTGTGGCTAAGGTACTTTTTTCAATACTTTTAGCATGTGAATGCGTACTAAAAAGTATGGCTAGCAAGGTAAATAATATTTTTTTCATAATCACTAAATCATAAAAAAGCCGCTAGAGGATACTCTAGCGGCTTTATTTATACATATAAAACCGGCTAATTTAGCTGATTAAGAAAGAGTATAAGAAGCTAGTTGTGCATCGCTTGCTACAACAGCGTTTAGGTTTTCTAACACTGTTTGTGAAGTTACGTTCTCAGAAGTAAATACTGAAGAAAACTGTGCTTGAGCAAGCTTGTTGAATGCTGCTTTATCTTGTTCTGAAACGCCCCAAACCTCAGCAAGTGTTGCTAAAGTTTCGCCTTCACCTTGAGACATATCACGAGCAAGCTGCTCCATGTTGCCATCGATGAATAATGCGATTTTTTCAGAAGAAGTAACTGTACCAGTACCGTCACAACCTAAAGTACCAAATGTGATACCGAAAGTTTGGTTACCAGAAGTACCATTAGTTGTAGCGCCTAAAATTTTAACGCCTTTACCTTGCTGACCAGCAAATAACATAGAGCCTAGGCCACAACCAATATCTTGGTCAGCCATTGCATTAGAGAAAGGAAGTAAAGAAAGTGCTGCTACTGCGATTATTTTTTTCATATTCATAAATCCATATACGATTAGTCTTTATTTAGGGTAAATAAAGATCGCGGAGGATTCTAACAGAGTTGTAGAAAAAAGGAACATAACTAGCTATGAATTTTTTCATGTTGCGTTTACTTTAAGCAATAAAATAAACAAGTTACTTACTGTTTTTAGCTTGCTTTTAAGAGCTTGGCTTTTTACTTCTTGGCGCTCCGAGTAAAATAAACATGTGGCAAATACAAATAGATAAAAACGCACTCACACCTAAGGCACCGCCATAACCATCAAGCTTTGGTACTAGGTATTCAAATAAAAACGAAAATAAAATAGATGAGCTGGCCACGGTATAAATACCAAATCGGTGTGGGGCGCTCATGCCTATAAACGTGCCGCCAAAAAACACGACTGAGTATAAGTCGGGGTTTAGGTTTAAAGCACTTAATAGTAAATAAGCAATAATAGAAAGCGAGGCCGATGCACGTATGCCGTCAAAACGATTATGTTTGGCTAAGTAAAACGTTAGAAACGCACCTAATAAGGCTATAAATGGGTATTCTAAATTCATAAAACCATTCCTTTGGCCAACATAAATAAAGCCACGCTGGCAAAGGCAACACTGCCAAGCTTACCGCCAAATCCGGTAAACATATTTATGGTAAGCACATATAAACTGGCGCCAATAACAGAAATTATGGCTATTTCCCAATAACTTGTAATTAAGTATGTAGAGCACATACCGGCAAAACTACCTGCGTAAATAGCCGCATAGGGATGATTTTTAAACCGAGCAGGAAAAGGAATAAACGAGCCAATTAGCCCTGTAAGCGCCGCCGAAATAACTAAAGGCAATGCAAAAGTAGTGTGCATGGCAAAGCAGGCAACAAAGCCTAAAAAGAAGGTTATAAACTTTAAAAATAAGAATTTAATCATAGTGGCGCATTTTAAACTAATCCTTTTACGCTTTCTAACTATCTCTAATAAATAAAATGTGGGTGTTAGCGTTAAATGTTATTAAGGCTACTTTTTAAGCTGGATTGGTATTAACTATGCTTATTTGTGGCTGTTAATGTTTCATAAATTATATTTTATGTATAATAGAGGTTATTAATATACAAATTTAAAAGATTAAAGGTAATTTATGTCTAACTGTTTGCACTTGGCTATACCCGCTGGCGATTTAAAAGTAGCGAAAACGTTTTACTGTGATGTGCTTGGCTGTAAAACAGGGAACAGCGAAGAAGGGCGCTGGGTAGACATAGACTTTTGGGGTAATGAGCTCACCTTACACCAAAGCGAAGAGCGCTTACCCACTGTTCGCCACGATGTAGATATGGGCGCAGTGGCGGTACCGCATTTTGGTATTCATTTATCTGAAGATGAATTTAACGGTTTAAAAAAACGTATAGAAGATGCGGGGCTTGAATACCTAGATAAACCGTATCGCCGTTTTGTTGGTGATGAGTTTGAACAAGAAACCTTTTTTATTGAAGATCCAAACGGCAACGTGCTTGAAATGAAAACCATGGTAAACCCTGAGGTTTTATTTAAAAAAGCGTAAGCAATATTTATTAAAGAATAGGCCACTTTTGTAGTGGCCTTTTTTGTACCTATAGATGAAAATAATTACACCGTATGAGTGATATTTATTCACTCTACAGTACGGAATTTTAAACGTAGACTAACGCGCAACTCTCATACTTTATAGTTATTTATGTTGCTGTTAAAACTCACCATTGCGCCATTACTTTTATTATTTATTCACTTTGCTCAAAAACGCTTTGGCAGTTTTGTAAGCGGTATTATTCCGGGCTTGCCTATTACATCGGGCCCTATTTCGTATTTTATTGCGCTTGAGCAAGGTAAGTTATTTGCCAGTAACTCGGCTGTGGCGTCGCTGTATGGCATGAGCGGTATAGGCTTATTTTGTTTTTGTTATGCTGCCATGCTTGCAAAATACGGGGTAGTTAAAGCGCTGTTTGCTGCATTAACACTATGGTGCGCTTTTAGTGCATTTACCTTGTTATTGCCGGTGAATATTGCCTTTGCATCGGTGCTCTCGCTCAGTACTTTATTGGTGCTTGCGCTGGCATCGAGTAAGTTAAAATTTGCGCCCGATGCCAAACCTTTTACCGCTGCGTGGGAGCTGCCGCTAAAAATGTTACTGGTCAGCTGCTTTATTATGTTAGTTACGTTTATATCGGCAAAAATAGGGGCAATGTGGAGCGGGTTACTTTCTACTTTTCCGGTAATTTTGGCGGTTATGGGCAGTATTGCGCATGCAAGTGATAAAAAATACTCGGCGTATAAGGTGCTTAACGGCGGCATTATTGGCTCGTTAGGGGGCTGTGTGTTTTTTGCTGTGATTGCACTCGCGCTTAAGTTTGAATTTGTGATTTGGCAGGTATATGCAGCGGCTGCAGTGTGCTCAACTTTATTTACCATTATTATGAGCCACTATGTAAACCGTAAACAATTTGCCAAGCCGGCTACGGTTTAATAGCAATAAGCAGTATTGCTTAAATTTAGCCATCTACTAACGTGAGCGGTTTAACCTTTCGTTGTATTTTTTCGTGGTACATGGCGGTGTCGCCCGCTTTTAAAATTTCATCAATAGAGTGGGGCGGTTCACTAAATACGGTAGTACCCATACTCGCTTTAATGGCTATAGGGTCGTTGTTGTGATTTATTGTGAGCCTATTTAAGGCGGTTTTTAAATGATGAGTTTTAGGATTTACCTGCGCATTAGTATAAAAATGTGCAAGTACGACAAATTCATCACCGCCTAAGCGCCCTACAGCATCGCTGCTGCGAACACTGCTTTTTAAGCAACGGGCAACGTTGCATAAAGCGTCATCGCCTACAGCATGGCCGTAGCTGTCGTTTATTTGTTTAAAGTCGTCTAAATCTATATACATCAAACATAATACGCCGCCTTTTTTGGCGTGCATATTGATAAGCGCGGATGATTTTTTAGCCCAGCCCCTGCGGTTTAAAATACCACAAAGGGGGTCGTAGTCTGCTTCGGTTTCGGCGCGCTTTTGTGCAATTCGCATTCGGCTTATACGCCTTGAAACCGCAACAGCTAATAAAAATGATTCAACCGCAAACGCTAAGACAAACCCATAACGCTGCATAAACGGGCTTTGGTTAATAAGCAGCACCCTAAAAATCATACTTACTAATACAAAGCTAAGCGCTACAAATACGAGTGTTGCCTCGCGTACACCTTTGAGGGCTTGCATGGCTGCTAAAGTAAAAATAACAGCCACAATAAACAGCGAAGAATAAGCCATTATATGCCCTGCTATTGTCCAAAATAACAGGTCGGTAACGAGCATTTTAAGTACCGCGCATAGCATTACAGTACAGGCCAATGTTTTGAGCAGCTTGGTTAATTTAGGCCAGCGTTTATTAGTCTCGAGTAACGCAAGCATAAACCATGTGGCACTTAGTACGGTTAAGCCAATGCTAAGTAGGTATAAGTTAAAAATAACGCCAGAGACATGCTGCGTTACAAATAAATACAGTTGCCCTTCTTGGAGTAAAATAAAGCTGCCAATACAAAAAATGTAAATGCTGTAGAGCTTAAATACACTTTCGTTAAGTCTATGTCCCATTATTAATACATAAAAAATAAGTGTAATGCACAACCCATAAAATGAGCCCATAATCAGCGAATGTTGCTGTGCTTTTTTAAAATAAATATGAGTTGGCTGCCATTTAAACCGCGGTGTGTAATTAAGCTTTGATTCTAATGTTATTGTGGCTGTAAAAGCCCCCGAGTCCATTAAGTAGGCTACTTGCCCTGCTTTTAAGGGCGCTTTTACAGTGTTGTTTTGCTGCCAAGTAAAGCTATCTAGCCCCGGGCGTAAAAAGCTTAGTACGCCACCATTTTTAACAGAGCAACTTATTTTATATTGATTAACACCGCGTTGAGCAGTGAGTTCAGAAGGAGTATTTACCTTTAGCACAGAGGCAGGCGTGGGTGAGTTTAAGTGCTTTATTTTACATGTATCGGCAGCATGAGAATCAAAAGTAATAAATAACGTGAGCAAAGTAATGAAAACAAAAAAGAGCGCCCCCTTATTTTTAGGTGGGAAAAACGTCAATCTATTACCTTTATAGCTCATAAGCGGATCCAATTTTTACTACTTTTTTTATACTAGCAGAGCCGGACTATTTAGCTATTAGTTTACTGTTTAATAACGCTTAAAAGTGCGCTATTAAACTAGCTCCTGAGGTGCTTATGCCCGCTAAGTACAAAATAGCCGCAACTTAGTTAAGCAATTAAAAACACCATGTTGATAATTTGGCAATAATATTCGTATTAATTGTTTTAAATGATGATAGTAAACTGTACTCATTGGTTACTAGCCTTATTAACAATAAAACAGGATCACACTATGAAATACTTACACTCATTATTAAGCTCTAACGCAGGAATGGCAGCACTTATTTTACGTGTACCCGTTGGTTTAATTTTAGCAGCGCACGGCGCACAAAAATTATTTGCTTGGTTTGGTGGCTACGGTCTTGAAGGCACAGGGCAGTGGATGGCAAGCATTGGCCTTGAGCCTGGCTATTGGCTTGCAATGATGGCAGGCAGCGCTGAATTTTTTGGCGGCATTGCCTTAGTCATTGGTTTATTAACGCGCCCAGCGGCTGTAGTTACGGCGTTTACTATGCTGATTGCGATATTTAGCGTACACATTAGTCATGGTTTATTTGCAGCAAACAACGGCTATGAGTTCGCACTTACTTTGTTAGTTGCCACGGCTGCACTGGCTATACAAGGGGCAGGTAGCTTATCGGTTGATAACGTAATTGCTAAAAAGTTAGCGAACAAATCGCTGCCTCAGTAGTAGTAAATAACAATTCAGTATTAAAAAAATAGCGGCTAAATTAGCCGCTATTTTTGTATGGGTTAAGCGCTGTTTTATTTAGCACTGAATTTTAAAGAGTAGTTGTATTGCTTTTGCTCTAGTAAATACTCTTTATGGGTACTTGGGCTCCACGAGTCATCGCCGCCAACCCCCATATGTTGATGGTCAATATGTACATGTAAGCAATCATCAGCGACTAGCTCATTAGTGTGCTTTGCTTGCGTTAACATGCTTTGCGAATACTCGTTGGCGGCAAATAAAAACGTACCAGTCACGTTTAAGTTATTAATGCTTAGTAATTGGCAATCACTACGTACGCCATTATCGGTTGGGAATATATACGGAGTATGTAGCTCATTATATTGTGCGCTGTAATACCCTAAGCGCGCAGCAGCTTTACGATCTGGGTAGTTTTCAAATGGGCCTAAACCAAGCCAATTTACTTGTATATCGCTTGGTTTATTAAGCGTTGTGCTTACCCCTATGCGTGGCATGGGCGGGAGAGTATCGTTTAGTTGTACATCAATATTTAAGTTAATTTCACCTGTATTATTAAGTGTATAAAACCAAGTTGTTTTTGCTTGTACTGCGCCATTAAATTCATAACTAAATACACAGGTAATACGTATATCTACTTTTGATTGCACGACTTCAAACGAGCGACATGTACGCTGCCACTGCCCAATACCTGCTCTTAACCAGCGTGCTTCCCATGCGTTAGGGTCTAGGTTGTCTACTTCGCTTACGCCTATGTCGTTATCAAGCGGGGCGCGGTAAAAATTATCAACCAATGGGCTTTTAATAACTTGGGTTTGATTGTGCAGCCATTGCTCAATAAGGCCTGATTGGCTATTAAACACAAGTTTAAAGGTATCGCCTTCAATGCTTAGCTGTGTGTTGGTTTCGCTAATATTTAGTGCGCCGTGCGTTGAGGCGTTTGTTAACGCAGGCGAAAATGTATCAGCGCTTAAACTTTGGCTATTTATAAGCTTAAATTGCTCGGTGTTTAATACATGCTCGGCATTTGCAAAGCTTGAGTCGTTAATCAGTGCAACATCTAAATTAAGGTGATATTGCGCACCTGCTTTAAACACCAATTTTGTATTAATCGTTAGCGTTTGCGTGCTTTGCGGAGCAATATTAATAACTTGCTCGCCTTGCTCTACACATTGGCCATTTTCTATTAACTGCCAAACCAGTTTTTCGTTATCGGTTGCTCTAAATACATAATCACTAAATACATCAACGGTGTATTGGTTTTGAGTTTGCTCTCGCAGCGTAAATTGTAAATGTTGCTGGCTGTATTTAGCTTCAAACAGGCTTGGGTGCGGTGTACGGTCTGGAAATAATAAGCCGTTTATACAAAATTGGCGGTCGTTTAGTTCATCACCAAAATCGCCACCGTAAGCCCAGTAATGCTTGCCGTTTTTATCTGTTTTAGATAAACCTTGATCGACCCAATCCCAAATAAAGCCACCTTGCAAACGCGGGTATTCTCTAAATGCTTGCCAGTAATCGTCAAAGCTACCTAGGCTGTTACCCATTGCATGGGCGTATTCACATAAAATAAGTGGGCGCGTTTCACCTGGTAGGCTTAACCATTTTTTTATAGAGTATTTAGGTACGGCGTCATCGGCAACATGGGTATCTACACGGGCATACATAGGGCAAATAATATCGGTTGCGGTGGTATTTGCGCCGCCACCTTCGTATTGCACTGGGCGCGATGGGTCAAAGCTTTTAGACCAGCCGTACATCGCATCGTGGTTGGCACCGTGCCCGCATTCGTTACCCAGTGACCAAATAATAATAGAGGCGTGGTTTTTATCGCGCTCAACCATTTGCGTATAGCGCGACATAAATGCACCAGCCCACTGCGGATCGCTCGCTAAACGCCCCATAGGAAACATGCCGTGGGTTTCTATATTGGCTTCGTCTACTACGTATAAACCTAGCTCGTCACATAACTCGTAAAAGCGTGGATGGTTAGGGTAGTGAGCGGTGCGTACTGCATTAAAGTTATTTTGCTTCATCAGCTTAATATCTTCAATCATGTCGGTGGTACTCACCGTGTGGCCGTTTTCGGGGTGGTGTTCGTGGCGGTTAACACCGCGAATAAGTAGCGGTTTGCCGTTTAAGCAAAGCTGCCCGTTAAGCATTTCTACTTTTCTAAAGCCAATGTTGTAGGCTTCTACATCTACAGTGTTGCCTTGCTCATCTAGTAAGCTTACAACACAGCGGTATAAGGTCGGGGTTTCGGCGGTCCATTTTTTAGGGTTTTGTATATCAATTGTTTGAAATACTACATCGCTCCAACCGCCTTTTTCATCAACGCGTTTATTGTTAGTGCTTTGTATGTGTGGCTCACACAGTGCCTGTTCACCATCAAAAACCTGTACTGCTACTTGGTAGTTATTTGGCGCATCTATTGCGGTTTTTATATGTAGCGCTGCATCGCGGTAGCAGGCGTCTAAATCTGGGGTTATAAATACATCGCGTATTTGGTGTTGTGGTTTAGTAAGTAAATTAACATCGCGGAATATACCGCTTAGCCACCACATGTCTTGATCTTCTAGGTAACTGCCATCGCTCCAGCGAATAACCATAACCGCAATGCGGTTGGTGCCAGCCACTAACAGTTTGCTTAAATCAAATTCGCTGGGTAAGCGGCTATCCTGCGAGTAGCCCACCCATTGACCGTTACACCAAAGGTGAAACGCCGAGTTTACGCCTTCAAAAATAATATGATTACGCTGAGCTAATTGATCCGCCGTAATAGTAAACTCAGTGCGGTAGCAACCTGTTGGGTTATCGCTTGGTACAAATGGCGGGTTTACTGCAAAGGGGTATTTAACATTACAATAAATAGGTTTATCAAAGCCGTGTAGTTGCCAGTTAGAAGGCACTGGAATACTTTGCCAGTCGCTGGCGAGTGTTTCACTTAGCAATGACTCATCAACCGCTTCGGGTTTATCAAATAATTTAAAATCCCACTGGCCGTTTAAACTTTGTTTTTGTGATTGTGTGTTGGTACGGGCATGGTCAACGCTTTTAAAACCATTAAGTGGGCTGTGTGCTTTTACTTGATTAACTTGCACCGAAATAGGGTTTTCCCAATCGCGACGGTTAATTATGTGCTGTAGTGAGTTCATTAGTGTCCTATTGCATGTGTGGCAATTAAAGTGGCTTAAATATAGCTAAAATAATGTGTTGCGGTTATGCTTAAAGCTCTCTTTTATTTATCCAAAACTATCATTTTAAATTATGCGCAACACCATTGTAGATGTACTCGATATTGGCCCAGAGTGTACAGAGCGGTTTATTGATTTAGCCACGCTTTCGCAAATGCCAAGCCTTGAAATAGAGCTGGCAGGTTGCTCAAATTTATTGGGTGATTATTGTGTTGCGCGTACTAACCCGCTTGAACACACTCTTTTTTATACCTTGGCTGGCCAGGGCACGCTAAAAACCATTAATAACCAATATGCACTTGCCGAAAATAGCTTAGCTATATTGCCTGCAAGGCAAAGTTTTGAGGTTAAAATAGCGAGCGAAAAATGGGATGTTATTTGGCTAAACCTTGCAAACACCAAGCGTTGGCAACATTTAAATTTAGCGCAGGCTAAAGTATTAACTAATCAGCAGTTAGCGCCATTACATTTAGCTATGGAGCTTTTATACAGCGAGACAAACGCTACTTTGCGCGAAGGCGTAATGCCTATTTTAAGCCACTACTTAAATACTACGCTTCAAAGCGAGCCGCAAATAGGCGGGCAAAATAGATTAACCAGCTTGTTTTTAGAGGTAGAAGAACGCCTGCAGTTTGATTGGACAATAGAGGCTATGTGCGAACAAGTACATTACTCAGCACCGCATTTACACAGGTTATGCCAAGCGCAATTTGGTAAAAGTCCTATGCAGCAGCTGATTTATTTACGTATTAAACGGGCTAAAAACTTGCTACTAAATACCCGCTGGCCGGTTGCCCATATTGCCGCTTACGTGGGGTACCCTAATATATTTAATTTTTCAAAACGGTTTAAAAAATCAGTGGGCGTGTCACCCACTGAGTTTAGAAAAATGAGCATTTAAAAAATAGCTTGGTATAAAAAGCCTGCACCAATAGCCATAGTAATAATGACAAACAAAAAGGCGGCTATCATTTGGTTTTTAAAAATTGATTTAAGCAAAATAACTTCTGTTAAGCTTGCGCCCGCGCTGCCAATTATTAATGCCATTACCGAGCCAAGCGCCATGCCTTTTTTGACCAATGCGGCACTTAGCGGAATAACGGCTTCGGCTCTAATATAAAGTGGAATACCAATAATGGCTGCAATAGGAATGGCATACCACATACCATCGCCCGCATATTTAGCAATTAGCTCGGTAGGAATAAAGCCATAAATAAACGAGCCTATTGCTACCCCTAGCATTAAGTACGGAAACACCTGTTTAAAGTCTTTAAAGGTTGCATGCCACACTTTTACCCAGCGATTAGGCTGCGCTTTTTTAGTAGGCTCTATTGCTTTAGGTTCGCCGCAGCTTGTGGTTGCACAGCTTGGCTCAACTTCTTTAGGCTCACTACAGCTTGGTTTTGCGCAGCTACTAGTAGATTCTGTGCTGTAAGCTTCTGGTTTTACATACCTTTCAAAGCCTAGCTTTTCAAGGGTATAGCCTGCTACAACCGACACCACCATAGCCACTAAAAAGTAAAATAAAGCGACCTGCCAGCCAAAGGTAATTACAAATAACCCAATGATCACCGGGTTAAGTAGCGGGCTGCCAAATAAAAATACCATCATAGGGCCAAAGCCCGCTCTCGCTCTTAATAATCCTTTTAAAAACGGAATGGTTGAGCACGAACAAAATGGTGTAATAGCCCCCAATAAAGCAGCAACAACGTAGCCCTTACCGTTTTTTGAACTTAAAATAGATTGAATTTTTTCGGGTGTTATAAATAGCTGTAAAACACCCACTAAATAACTAATAACAATAAATAAAATAGTTAACTCTGTAGCTAAAAAGGCAAACATGCCTAACGCCTCTTTTGCCATTGCTAGCATTTCATTACTCATAACGCACTCCAAAGTACACAGGGTATAACTTACGTTAAGTAAGTTATATTTCGAATTTTATGGAAGTATATTGATGGGCAATAATATCGTCAATACTTTATTTCTAGATATATAGAAATAGTTTTTATGCCCTTGTTTTTAAATGTTTTATTTTTTAACTTTTAAGGTAACTTGCTAATAAAGCTGTATTTAAAGATTCAAATTGTTATTATTTCTAATAATTTAGAAATTACGAGGTTGTAATGGAAATTATCGACGTTGCAAAAGCATTAAAAGAATTAGGCCATCCTACGCGTTTAACTATATATAAGCGTGTAGTTAAAGCAGGGCACACTGGAATTAGTGTTGGCAATATACAAGAAGAGCTAAGCATGGCGGGCTCTACACTTTCGCACCATATATCGGGCTTAGTTAACGCTGGGCTAATTAGCCAAAGGCGCGAAGGGCGCACGCTTTATTGCGTGGCTATGTACCAGCGCTTAGACGATGTAATTGGTTTTTTACAAAACGAATGTTGTGTAGACGAAGGGCAGTAAACTTTTATCAACGGTTTTGCGCGTTGTTTATTGACCTCAAGACGCGCGCGGGTTTAATATGCCGCTGTTCCTAGTTTGTAAAATAGGAACCTACTTTAAATTTAATTAGGTAATGGATGCGCTCAAACTACTTTTTAGTCGTGATACTTCTTGTGCTTGTACACAGCTTTATTAGCTGTGATGCTGCCGCGTATCATTTACAAGAAGAAGTCGATCATGCTTCGCACATTCAGTCTGTGGCCGATACAGACGATGAAGACGCGCAACCACCTACCGAAATTCATGCCCATCAGCATTGCCACTGTGGTTACTACAGTACGATAAATCATTCAATAAGCCCTGAACAAAGCCAAGCCACAAACAATGCTTGTTACAATGGTTTAAATTACCCACCAGATGTTCCGCCACCCAATTTTTATAGCTAGTTTTTAATTTTAAACACTTTGTATATAACTGCCTGCGCCTGTGCGCTACAAGGCTAGTTATGTACATATTTAGGTTGCTTAATCGCGCTTGTTTTTAAAATAGGCATAGTGATTAAGCCAACTCTGTTTGTTAAAACGGATATGCTATATGAACAAAAAACTACTTATGCTGGTGGCGCTACTGTGTGCACTACCAACACTGAGCGCTTTGGCAAAAAGCGAGCCTCAAAACGTATTAACGCTAAAGCAAGCGCTTAAAAATACCGAGCAGCAAAACTTACAGCTTAAACGCTACCCGTACCATCAAAAAATATTAACCGCGCTTAAAAGCCAAGCCGCGCTTTCACCTAACCCTGAGCTGAGCTTTGAAGCTGAAAACTTTTTAGGAACTCATGGCTCTCATGCGTTTTCGGGGGCGCAGTACACGCTGGCTTTAAGCCAGTTAATTGAGCTTGGCGATAAACGCCAAAATCGTATTAATTACGCTACTGCAAATATAAAAGCGCAAACAATTGAGTATAAAAATACTCGGTTAGCACTTTTAGCAACCACCGCTGAGCGTTATTACCAAGTGCTAAAATTTCAGGCGTTAATTGCACTAAACAGTGAGCGTAAAAACACTGTTAAGCAGGCACTCAACGCAATTGAAAAACGCGCTAAAGCCGGTGCGGTCTCAAGTGCTGATGTAACCCGCATGCGTTATGCATTAAGCCAAGTAGATTTAAACACGGCCATGCTACAAAGTGAATTTGAGCGCTCTCGCTTAGCACTCAATGAGCTTTGGCAAGAGGAGCAAGTGAGTGATTACTATGCGGGAGATTTATCAAAAATAGCTGCTATTAAAAGTGAGGCAGCGTTACTTGATATGGTAAATACAGCACCAGAATTTGCACTACTACAGCAGCAATACATGCAACAAACGGCTAATTTAGCACTGCAAAAATCAACGGGTCAAAGTGATTTAACCCTTGGTGGTGGTGTGCGATATAACCAGCAAGCTGATGCCAGCTCGTTAGTGTTTTCGTTTTCAATGCCGCTGCAATTAAGTAACGCTAATGGCGGTAATATTGAGGCGGCGCAGCATCAGCTTACGCTACTTAATGAACAACAAGGGCAATTACGTATACAGTTACGTAAGCAAATACGCACGCTCTATGCGTATTACCAAGGTAAAGCGGCGCAAGCACAGCTTTTAACACAGCGCGTTATTCCACAAGCGCAAACGCTCATAAAACAAAGTTTAAAAAGCTATCAACAAGGGCAAATATCGGTATTGCAATTACTCGATGCACAGCAAGCTTTATTTGATTCTAAACGTGCACTTATCAACACCCATAGCGAGCTATATCAAGTGCTCCTTACCCTTGAGCGTTTAACTGGCCAACCTTTAATTGAGACTCATCAATCATGAATAAAACTCTTATCGCATTATTAATTACGCAATTACTTACACTCCCATTTTTAAGTAGCATGGCTATGGCATCTGATGACAATCACGAAGAAAGTCATGGTGACAGCCACGAACAAGGCCATAAAGACGAACACACACAAAAAGGCCCGCATGGCGGCTTTTTACTAACCAATAACGCCCTTGATTTAGAGCTTAAATTAACCCAGTTTGCCGGTAATACCGAGCTGCGAATATATGGGTTTAATAACGGTAAAGCCGTTGATGTAAACCAGTTAGAGGTAACCATAAACGTGCAGCGTTTAAGTGAAGCGCCACAGCTTATTCGCTTTAAAGCTGAAGATGACTATTTAGTAAGTACCGTGAGCGTAAACGAGCCGCATTCTTTTAAGCTTGATGTAATGGCTCGCTATAAAGGCGCTGAAATAAATTATCATTATGAGCAAGAAGAAGGGCGTACAACGCTAAGCGAGAAAGCAATTGAACGCGCTGGTATTAAAACTGACATTGCAAAAGCAGGTAGCGTTGAGCTAACCGATACTTTATTTGGTGTTATAGCGCCCACTGCGCAGAGCACCGTTGAAGTAATGGCGCCTTATACCGGGTTAGTTAACGATATTTTTGTAAGCATTGGTCAAAACGTTAAAAAAGGCGATAAGCTTGCCAGCATAACCAACCGCGAAACCCTACAAAATTACACCATAAAAAGTCCAATTACAGGCGTTATTACCGAGCAATATTTAAAGCGCGGCGAGCTTGCCAGTAGCGCGCTAACGCAAATAGTAAACCTTGAAACCGTATGGGTTGAGCTGTCGGCCTTTCCCGATAACATTGAAAAGCTCGCCATAGGGCAAAGCGCTACAGTGTACGACTTACATCATCATTTAAATGCCCAAGGTGAGGTGTTTTACATAGCCCCAATGATGAGTGGCGGGCACATTGCACGTGCGCGAATCGAGCTTAAAAACCCTGATGGCCATTGGCGACCAGGTATGCATGTTAATAGCGACATTAGTACTGCAAAAGTAGATGCGGCTGTACGCGTCAAAGCGATTGCTATTCAGGAATTTAACGGCAAACCTAGCGTGTTTATAAAAAGTGGCAATGTGTTTGAAGTACGCCCAGTAAAACTCGGTGCTAAAAACAGCGAATGGGTAGAAGTGCTTGAAGGGCTTTCGCCAACCAGTGAGTACGTAACTGAGAACAGTTATGTAATTAAAGCCGATATTTTAAAAAGCGGCGCAAGCCATTCACATTAGGAGGCAGCATGATTAACTGGATAGTTTCGTTTGCGGTTAAGCGCCGCATGATGGTGCTTGCACTCACACTTTTATTTGCTGGGTTTGGCGTCTACAACACACAAAATTTAGCCGTTGATGCCGTACCCGATATAACTAATGTGCAAGTGCAAATAAATACCAAAGCGCCGGGCTTTACCCCGCTTGAAGCCGAGCAGCGTATTACGTATTTAATTGAAACTGCAATGGCGGGTATTCCAAAGCTTGATTATACCCGCTCAATTTCGCGTTATGGGCTTTCGCAAGTTACCGTTATTTTTAATGAAGGCACCGATATTTACTGGGCGCGCCAGCAAATTAGTGAGCGTATTCAAAGTATTAGATCAGATTTACCTGCCAATATTGAACCAAACTTAGGGCCAATTGCCAGCGGGTTAGGGGAGATTTTTACTTATTCTGTGCATGCAAATAACGGTGCATTAAAAGATGATGGCACGCCATTTAATGCAGAAGATTTACGTACCCTGCAAGATTGGGTTATTCGTCCGCAGCTATTAAAAGTAAAAGGTGTTACCGAAATAAACAGCCAAGGAGGCTTTGAGCGCCAGTACCAAGTAGCGCCCATGCCTGAAAAGCTACTCGCTTATAAGCTCACGCTAAGTGATGTTATTACAGCACTTAAATTAAATAATAGTAACCAAGGTGCAGGGTTTATAGAGCGTTTTGACGGGCAATATTTAGTGCGCTCACCAGGGCAATTAAAAACCATTGATGATATAGCCAATACCGTGGTTGCTAAGCGCGATGATGCACCCGTTCGCATAAAAGATGTGGCGAACGTGCGTTTAGGCAAAGAGCTCAGAACCGGCGCCGCTACTTATAATGGTAAAGAAACCGTGCTTGGCACCGCCATGATGCTCATTGGTGAAAACAGCCGCGTAGTGGCAAAAGCCATGGCTGAAAAACTTAAAGATGTACAACTTAGCTTACCAGCTGGTGTAGTGGTTGAGCCCGTGTACGACAGAACAACCCTTGTTGATAAAACCATAGACACTGTAAAAACGAACCTGTTTGAAGGTGCGGTGTTGGTGGTTGTTATTTTACTGCTACTACTGGGTAACGTAACTGGCGCATTGATTACGGCCATGGTTATTCCGCTTAGTATGTTATTTGCCATTACCGGTATGGTAGGTAATAGAGTGTCGGGTAACTTAATGAGCTTAGGCGCAATCGATTTTGGTTTAATTGTTGATGGCGCAGTAATTGTGGTTGAAAACTGTTTAAGGCAACTTGGCCTTGCGCAGCATAAACATGGCAGGCTACTTACACTAAGCGAGCGTTTAAATGTGGTAACCGCCGCCACTAAAGAAGTGTTCAGTCCAGCAGTATTTGGCATTTTAATTATTATGCTGGTGTATTTACCGCTGTTTGCATTAAGTGGTGTTGAGGGCAAAATGTTTCAGCCAATGGCGTTTACAGTGGTTGCTGCATTAGTGGGCGCACTTATTTTTGCAGTAACTTTTGTACCTGCCGCCATTGCGGTATTTGTGCGAGGAAAAGTAAGTGAGAGCGAAAATTCCGTGATGCGCGGAATTAAAAAAGGCTATAAACCGCTACTTGGCTTATCGCTTAAATTACCGTGGGTGATGGTTAGTATTGCGGGTGTGCTTGTAATTGCGCTTGGCTTTAAAGTTAAAAATATGGGGGCTGAGTTTTTACCGCAGCTTGATGAGGGCGATATAGCTATGCATGCGCTGCGCATTACCGGCACCGGTATTGAGCAATCGGTAAAAATGCAAAAAGAGCTAGAGCAAGCCATTTTAGCTAAGCCTGAGGTGGCTAATGTATTTTCAAAAATTGGTACTCCCGATGTAGCAAACGATCCTATGCCACCTAACGTTGCCGACACCTTTTTAATGTTAAAACCTCGCGATCAATGGCCAAATCCCGCTTTAAGCAAAGAAGAACTGGTTAAGCAAATTCGCCATTTGGTAAATGAAGTACCAGGTAACAACTATGAGTTTACCCAACCAATAGAAATGCGCTTTAACGAGTTAATAGCTGGCGTGCGGGCCGATGTGGCAGTGCGTATTTACGGCGATGATTTATCAACATTAAAACAGTATGGCGAAAAAGCCACAGCCTTGGTGCAAAGCATTACTGGCGCAACCGATGTACGCCTTGAGCAAATGGAAGGCCTGCCTACGCTTTCGGTTACGCCGCTTCGCGACCACATGGCGCTGCTAGGTTTAACAGTAACCGATATACAGCAAAGTGTAAGTGCTGCTATAGGCGGTGTGCAAACTGGGCTTATTTATGAAGGCGATAAACGCTTTTCGTTATTAGTGCGTTTAGATGAGCGTTGGTCTAGCGATGTAACACAGCTTGCACGTTTACCTGTTGCTGTGCCAAAAAGTGCTAATCCCGACCTTGCATTTGTACCGCTTGGCGAAGTTGCAAATATTAGTATTGATAAAGGGCCTAATCAAATAAACCGTGAAAGCGGTAAGCGTAATGTTGTAGTAACTGCAAATGTAGAAGGGCGCGATTTAGCAAGCTTTGTAAGCGACGCGCAAGCCGCTTTAAATTCGCAGCTTAATTTACCTAGTGGTTATTGGATTGAATACGGCGGCACGTTTGAACAACTAGAATCGGCAAGTAAGCGGCTATCGCTGGTGGTACCGGTTACTTTATTACTTATATTTGGCCTGCTTTATAGCGCGTTTAATTCACTGCGTGATTCGTTAATTATATTTAGTGGCGTACCACTTGCCCTTAGTGGTGGTGTGCTTGCGTTACTGCTACGCGATATGCCGTTATCAATATCGGCAGGTGTGGGGTTTATCGCGCTAAGTGGTGTAGCGGTATTAAATGGCGTGGTTATGCTGTCGTTTATTAAGCAGTTAAGAGCCGATGGGATTAGTTTAGTAGATGCAATACAAACCGGTGCGCTTTCGCGCCTGCGACCAGTACTTATGACGGCTTTAGTGGCGAGTTTAGGGTTTATTCCTATGGCGCTAAATACAGGCACCGGCGCTGAGCTACAAAGGCCGCTGGCGACGGTTGTGGTTGGCGGTATTATTTCATCAACTCTACTGACGCTATTAATATTGCCTGCGCTTTATAAATTAGTGCATGCAAAGTTTATTAGGCATAAAAAGGCTGAGCTTATTTAGTATAGTCTGCAATTTTTTTAATATAAATTATCTATCTGGTTAAATATCTTAACTAAAATAAGCACTCATTTTTTACTTTACTGTGAGCAGAGGAATAGAGTTAAAGGTACTATAGGTATGCAAAACCATCATTTTTCGGCTGATTTCCTAAAATATTAGGCCTTGAGTGAAACAGAGCTAACAAGATATGTCGTGTAGCAGTATAAAGCTATTTTAATGGCTTTTTACTGCTAACTTTTTGTTTATAAAATCGCGCATTTCATCGGTTAATACACTGCTAGAAATATATTGCATACCTTTATTATGGTGCACTAAGTAGCCGTGGTTAGTTTTAATAATATGGGTTATTTCTGCCCACTTAAATGTATGGCTTTTATAGTGGTTTTCGGTGCTAATAGCGTCATCGGTAAACGAAAGAGTAACCGTTGAGCCCGAAGCACGACTAAACATTTGGCGCGTAACCCACCAAGGCCTGCGGTAATAAAAGGCAACGCATTCTAATACACCTAGCATTATTAAAAATGTACCTAGGTAATGATCGTCCATAGCGTAAATACTAATTAAACCTAAGCACACCAGTAATGCCAGCAAAAAATACTTTGGCTTGGCTGCTTTACTATAAGAGTGGGACTCGTCAAAGCATTCGTAGTAGTAGGGTTTATCGAGTGTGTAAGTGGTGGTCAGTGCCATAATTGCTAATAAGTAATAGTTTTCGCTATTTTAACAAGCTAGCGTAAAAATCACACCCGTTAATGTAGGCTATGCATTATAAGAGTTAGAAGCCGCTTTTTATTAGCGCACAAAAAAACGGCTTATTAAAAGCCGTTTTTTACGTTACCAAACAGATTAACAGTTAGTTTCTTCTGCGTTAACGCCTTCTTTTACATTTTCACATGCATCTTCAACAGAGTTTTGCACGTCAGTTACTGCTTCATCAATACGCTCACCTGCTTCTTCTGCGTGGTTGTCTTCACAACCCATCATAAAGAAACCTGCAAATACGGCGATTAGTGCTGCTTTTAAAGTTGTTGAGTTCATAATGTAATTCCTTGTATATGTTGATTGTTTAGTGTTTTAAATATGTTAGTAGCTACCTGGGCGATTTACCGCGCAGCGCACCTGAAACTAAAGAAATCACTAAAAGTACTAAAAAGATAAAGAATATAATTTTTGCTATACCAGCTGCGGCACCTGCGATACCACCAAAACCTAACACTGCAGCGATTAAAGCAATAACTAAAAATGTAATTGTCCAGCGTAACATTGTTTTCTCCTTGGTTATCAAATTCGTTCGAAAGTAATAATGCCAGTTGCGTGCCAGAGTTTAATTTTATTAATTTTCAATATGTTATGGTTTTTTGAGCGAAGATTGTAAACTTAGGATTGGTAAGTTTTACGTTTAACGATGTAACTTATTCACACTATTGTAAAGAGAGTAAAAAAATAAATATTTTTTGTGCGCTGCTTTACTAGTCTTGGTAAGACCAATTTACATTTTAGCCCAAACTGATTTTTTACCTGCCGTTTAACTTACTATTTTTTATAGTTTTTAAGTTTTTTTGGGTTTAACCATATAACCTTTGCCTATAACGGTTATTTTTATCATCTATATCTAAGCTAGTTTAACCCTGTATTAGCTATGTTAACTATTGTGGCTGTATGTTATTTTAATTTTAATTGGTTTTACCAATTGACAGGTGGTGGACAAAGTTAAAAGTTTTGTTATCATTCGGTGAATAATTATTTAAATAAAGCGGTTTTTTATATCGCTATATAGTGCAGGGGGAGAAAAATGGATATAGGAGCTGTACTCACAACCGCAGGTAGCTTGATGCTGACGGGCATGGTGGGCGTGTTTGTATTTCTTTCAATATTGATTGGTGCTGTGTCACTCATGTCTAACTTGGTTGCTCGTTTTGACGAGGCTGAAGTTGCAATACCGGTTAAATCACCATCTTTAAAATCTCAAGGTGTGCCAAGCGAGCACATCGCTGCTATTAGTGCTGCCATTGCTCAGTACAAATCAAATAATAAATAAGAGGCACACATGGCTAAATTAAAATTAACAGAACTTGTTTTACGCGATGCTCATCAGTCTTTACTTGCAACCCGTATGCGCTTAGATGACATGCTCCCTATTGCTAGCAAACTTGATGATGCCGGTTATTGGTCTATTGAGTCATGGGGCGGCGCTACGTTTGACTCGTGTATTCGTTATTTAGGTGAAGACCCGTGGGAGCGTATTCGTGCCCTTAAAAAAGCAATGCCGAATACTAAACAGCAAATGCTATTGCGCGGGCAAAATTTATTGGGTTACCGCCACTATGCCGATGACGTGGTAGAAAAGTTTGTAGAGCGTGCCCACAAAAATGGTGTAGATGTATTTCGTATTTTTGACGCCATGAACGATGTACGTAACTTAGAAACGGCAATTAAAGCGGCTGTAAAAGTAGGAGCACACGCGCAAGGCACTATTTCTTATACTGTAAGCCCAGTGCATACCCTTGATATGTGGTTAACCCTTGCAAAACAGCTAGAGGATTTAGGTTGTCACTCTATTTGTATTAAAGATATGGCAGGCTTATTAAAACCATATGATGCAGAGCAACTTATTAAAGGGCTAAAAGAAACCGTTTCTATCCCTATTGCTATGCAGTGCCATGCAACCACAGGTTTAAGTACTGCTACATATCAAAAAGCCATTGATGCAGGCATTGATATGCTTGATACCGCTATTTCTTCAATGAGTATGACTTACGGTCATTCAGCTACAGAAACCATTGTAGCGATTGTTGAAGGAACGCCCCGCGATACCGAATTAGATTTAAACCAGCTAGAAGAAATAGCGGCTTACTTTAGAGATGTACGTAAAAAGTACGCTGCCTTTGAGGGGAGCCTTAAAGGTGTTGATGGCCGTATTTTACTCGCGCAAGTACCTGGTGGCATGTTAACCAACATGGAAAACCAACTGAAAGAGCAAGGCGCAGCAGATAAGCTAAATGAAGTATTACTTGAGATCCCACGCGTGCGTGAAGATTTAGGTTTTATTCCGCTAGTTACTCCAACATCGCAAATTGTAGGCACACAAGCAGTACTAAATGTGCTTACGGGTGAGCGTTATAAAACAATTACCAAAGAAACCGCCGGTGTTTTAAAAGGCGAGTATGGTTTAACACCTGCACCTATGAACAAAGAGCTGCAAGAGCGAGTGCTTGATGGCAGCGAGGTTATTACGTGTCGCCCTGCAGATAATATAGCCCCAGAGCTTGCATCGCTTGAAGCAGAGCTGCAAAAAGAAGCGCAAGAACAAGGTTTAACACTTGCTGATGAGCAAATAGATGATGTGCTTACCTATGCATTATTCCCACAGGTTGGCCTTAAATTTATTAAAAATCGCAACAACCCAGATGCCTTTGAAGCAGTGCCAAGTGCTGATGATGCAAACGCTAAGCCTGCAGCAAAACCTGCAAATAACAAAGGTGTTAGCGCTGAGCAATACAGCGTTAAAGTTGACGGTAAAGTTTACGATGTAGTGGTTGCGCAAGGTGGCGAGCTTAAAGAGGTAACGCTAAAAGATTCAGAGCACTTACCACAATCAGCATCGGTTGCATCAGGTGAAACACTGAATGCGCCACTGGCGGGTAATATTTTTAAAGTAAAAGTAAAAGCAGGCCAAGCCGTAAACGAAGGCGATGTGGTTGTTATTATGGAAGCGATGAAAATGGAAACCGAGGTTCGTGCAATGCACTCAGGTACTGTGGCTGAGGTCTTAGTGTCTGAAGGTGATGCTGTGACAACGGGCGATGCAATTATAGCGATGGCGTAGGAGTAGCTTTAATGGAAGGTCTTTTAAACCTTTGGCATGCTACCGGCATTGCTAACTTTACGTTTCCTGGCTTAATAATGATTGCGGTAGGGTGTTTGTTGTTGTTTTTAGCCATTGCTAAAAACTTTGAACCCCTATTACTGCTGCCGATTGGCTTTGGCGCAATACTGACTAATATTCCGGTTGCTGGGCTTTCTGACCCAGGTGGTTTGCTTTATTACGTGTACTACGTAGGTATTGATACGGGGATCTTCCCTTTATTAATTTTTATGGGAGTAGGGGCGCTAACCGATTTTAGTGCGCTTATTGCCAACCCGCGTATGTTATTACTGGGTGCAGCCGCGCAGTTTGGTATTTTTGCCACCTTGTTTGGGGCAATTTTATTAAACTATGTACCTGGCTTTGAATTTAGCTTACAAGATGCCTCAGCCATTGCCATTATTGGTGGTGCCGATGGCCCTACAGCTATATTTTTAGCATCAAAGCTTGCCCCTGATTTACTAGGTGCCATTGCGGTTGCTGCTTATTCTTACATGGCGTTAGTGCCAATTATTCAGCCGCCTATTATGCGCGCATTAACTACACCTGATGAGCGTGCTATTAAAATGCCAGAGCTGCGCAAAGTATCTAAAAAAGAGAAAATAGTATTTCCTTTAATGGTACTGAGCTTAACCGCTATGTTTTTACCAGCGGCTATTCCCTTAGTAGGTATGTTCTGTTTAGGTAATTTAATGCGTGAGTCTGGTGTTGTAGATAGGCTTAGTAACAGTGCCCAAAACGAAATTATTAATATAACCACGATATTTTTAGGTTTGGCAGTGGGCTCTAAACTAGCGGCCGATCAGTTTTTAACTGTAGAAACTATTGGTATTTTGGTGCTCGGTGCGTTGGCATTTGCTATTGGTACAGCGTCGGGTGTGTTTATGGCAAAAGGCCTTAACAAGCTTTCTAAAACACCTATTAACCCTTTAATTGGTGCTGCGGGTGTATCGGCAGTACCGATGGCGGCGCGTGTAGTTAATAAAGTTGGGCTTGAGAATAACCCACATAACTTTTTACTTATGCATGCTATGGGGCCAAACGTAGCTGGAGTACTAGGAAGTGCCGTAGCCGCAGGTATATTACTGGCGCTTGTTGGCTAGTATTTAGGATTTAATCCAACCGATTAGCGCAGTTTACTGCGCTTTTTTTATGCCTATAAAACTGCACGTATTAAAGTTTGTTTGCAGACGTATTTTTGTTTACAGTGAGGGCTATGCACACTAATAAGGATAGTCATCATGCTTCACACCCCTTTGGCAAAATATTTACCTCATGTTAGTAGACTCGTTTTTGGCTGTATGGGCCTAGGCGGCGGTTGGAATAAAGACGCCATTACTAAGGCTCACTTAAAGCAAACTCACGAGTGTATTGATGCAGCCATAGCTGGCGGCATTAACTTTTTTGATCACGCCGATATTTATACCTTTGGCAAAGCCGAGCAGGTATTTGGCCAAGCACTAGCTGAGCGACCAGAGCTGCGCGAGCACATGTATATTCAATCTAAATGCGGTATACGCTTTGAAGATGATAAAGGCCCCAAGCGTTACGACTTTTCGGCCAAGTGGATTGAAGAGTCAGTTGAAGGTTCACTTAAACGTTTAAACACCGATTACCTTGATGTGCTTATGCTTCATCGTCCTGATCCGCTAATGGAAGTAGAAGAAATTGCACAAGTATTTAGCTGCCTTCAAGAAAGCGGCAAAGTACGTAATTTTGCCGTATCAAACATGCAGCAGCACCAAATGAACTTTTTACAACATGCCCTAGATATGCCTATTGTTGCTAATCAAATTGAAGCAAGTTTACAAAAACACCAATTTGTTGATGAAGGCGTTTATGCAGGTAATGCAGATGGAAAAGATCTTAACTTTACACCGGGCAGTGTAGAGTATTGCCGCCACTTTGATATTCAAATACAAAGCTGGGGAAGTTTATGCCAAGGGCTATACACAGGGGGCGATTTAACAAATGCATCGCAAGCCGACATAAATACCAGCATACTCGTAAATAAGCTTGCTGCACTTTACGATACAACGCCTGAGGCGATTGTTTTAGCTTGGTTATTACGCCACCCTGCATTAATACAGCCAATTATTGGCACAACGAACGTTGAGCGTATTGCAGCGTCATGCGGTGCGCTAAATGTTACGTTAAGTCGCGAACATTGGTATGCATTGTATGTAAGCGCCAAAGGCCATGAATTACCATAATTAAGGTTTAGGAATGAATATATTTGTTATTTTAATTTGCTTGTTTGTCGCTCTAGCGGTGCTGATACCTTTGCTTGAAAAGTACCAAGGTAAAATGGGGTTGGATGGCGCAACCAAATACAGCAAATATATTTGGCCGCTGGTTATGGTTTCTTTAGTCGTACAGCTAATTTATGTATTAATGAACTAATAAACTAATAAATTAATAAAAAACACAAAAAAGCCTTTGCAGGTTAACCCTGCAAAGGCTTTTTTAGTATCTATAACTTATACGTTACTTAAGTGCTAGCTGTAGTTCGCGATTGCGTTCAAGCTGTGCAATAAAGTTTTCGGCAATAGGTTTAAACTTAGCAAGTTCAGAGCGTGGTAATGGCTCAGACTTAGGTAACTTAACGGTTTTAGGATTACGGTGTACACCATTTACTAAAAATTCGTAGTGCAGGTGCGCGCCTGTTACACGGCCGGTAGAACCCACTGTACCAATTTTGTCACCTTGTTTAACCTTTTGGCCTGTTTTAACAAGCTTTTTGTTAAGGTGTAAGTACTTAGTTACGTACTGTGTGCCATGGCTTATAAATACGTAGTTACCATTGTACTTACTGTAACCTGCTTTAATTACTTTACCGTTACCCGAGGCTACAACCGGTGTGCCTGTACGTGCTGCGTAATCAATACCACGGTGCGCTCTTACTTGCCCTGTTACTGGGTGTAAGCGACGTGGGTTAAAGCTCGAGCTAATATACTTAAAGTTTACCGGCGCACGTAAAAATGCTTTTTTCATGCTGCGCCCTTCAGGCGTATAAAAGCTGCCGTCGGTATGGCGAATAGCCGCATAACGCTGGCCTTGGTTTATAAATTCTGCCGCAATAATTTTACCAGTGCCAATAAACTCGCCATCAACATAATGCGACTCGTAAATTAGCCCAAACTGATCGCCCTTACGAATATCGTTGGCAAAATCCACATCCCAACCAAATATATCAGCAAAGTTCATTATTTGGCGCTCGCTTAAGCCTGCAGCAATTGCTGAGGTCCAAAAGCTGCTAGAAATTTCGCCACCGGCTGTTTTGCTCAGTGTTTCTATTTCTTTGCTATCTATTGATGTGTCGTAATTACCTTCGTCATTTAAGGTAACAAACAAAGTATCTGTTTTTGAAATAACATAACGAAGCTGAGCTAAATCACCGTTTTCTGCTGTTGCAAAACTAAGTATTTCACCTGGGTGAATTTTAGTTAGTTTGCGTGTTTCAGCATTGGTGTTAATTAGCTTGTGAAGCGTTTGCGCTGAAAAGCCAGCACGCTTGAAGATAATTGCTAAATTATCGCCGTTTTTAACTTGATGATCGACTAAGTCGTATTCTGACAGCTTTTCTGCTGCTTCTGGCGAATTTAATTCAGTTAATTTTTCGTTGTCTTCAACTTTAACTTGTAACTCGTAACGCTTACCAATTTCTAGTGCATTTGCACTATTGTCTTTGGATGCAGTCGCTTTTTCTGAAGGAAGAAAGGCTAAGCCAACAATAGCAGAAACCAAACCTAGAATAAGCAATTTGTGTTTTTTGGGAAGCGTGTTAACCACGTGAACCATAACGTGCCTTTTCTGCTGTCGTGAAAATAAAATATATATTAATGCAGGATATACGTAATAAGGTACGAATACTAGTAAATAAAGCTAAAAGCCCCGCAAATGTTAGTAAAATGACAATTTATATTTGTTTAAGTTTATCGATTTAAACTGATTCTAAAGTGCGCTAAAATCGGCGTTTAAACACCATTTCTAATTGCCTAACACAGTGAGACTAGGCTTATTGAGTTTAGTTGCATTATTCGCATAAAAAATTGTTTTAATTAGGTAGAAATTTGTTATGTTAGCAACATAAGTGCTTTTGGTTTAAATCTGTTTTAAACCCTTATGTAGCAAGTCATCTAGTTGCCCCTTCGTTGGCAGAATTTTGGAGTAATACACAGTGGATTTACAAACCGCTCTAGCAGAGATAAAACGCGGTGCAGAAGAGATATTAATTGAAGACGAATTAGTTGAAAAACTAAAGTCGGGCAAAAAGTTAAAAATTAAAGCCGGTTTCGATCCTACCGCGCCAGACTTACATTTAGGTCACACTGTACTAATTAATAAAATGAAAACCTTTCAAGATTTAGGTCATGAGGTTATTTTCTTAATTGGTGACTTTACCGGCATGATTGGCGATCCAACAGGCAAAAATGTAACACGTAAACCACTGACCCGTGAAGATGTACTTGCCAATGCTGAGACTTATAAAGAGCAAGTTTTTAAGATTCTAGACCCAGCTAAAACCACCGTTGCCTTTAACTCTTCGTGGATGGAAAACCTCGGTGCCGCAGGCATGATCAGACTTGCAGCTAATCAAACTGTAGCGCGTATGCTAGAGCGTGACGACTTTAAAAAGCGTTACGGCAACGGACAACCCATTGCAATTCACGAATTTTTATACCCACTCGTACAAGGCTGGGATTCGGTTGCACTTGAGTCAGACGTAGAGCTTGGTGGTACTGATCAGCGCTTTAACCTTTTAATGGGCCGCGAGCTTCAAAAAGTAGAAGGCCAAAAGCCTCAAACAGTATTAATGATGCCATTACTTGAAGGTACTGACGGCGTTCAAAAAATGTCTAAGTCGCTTGGTAATTACATTGGTATTACTGATGCGCCAAACGATATGTTTGGTAAAGTAATGTCGATTAGCGACGTACTTATGTGGCGCTATTACGACTTACTAAGCAGCTTATCAATCGAAGAAATTGCAGCGCAAAAACAACGCGTAGAGCAGGGCACTAACCCGCGTGATATTAAGATTGAGCTGGCGAAAGAGTTAATTGCACGTTTTCACAGTGAAGAAGCTGCGCAAGCCGCACACGATGACTTTATCAAACGTTTTCAGAAAAAAGCGCTACCTGATGAAATCCCTGAGCTGACAATTACCATTGCAGAAGAAGGTATTTTAATTGCTAACTTACTTAAAGAAGCTAATTTAGTAGCCAGTACTTCTGAAGCAATGCGCATGATTAAGCAAGGTGCAGTAAAACTTAACGGTGAAGATAAAATCACTGATACAAAACTTGAAGTAGCAAAAGGCACGACCGCTATTTACCAAGTAGGTAAACGTAAGTTTGCCAACATTACTGTTGCGTAAGCGCAGTTAAAACTAAAAAACCAGTTTAGGCTGGTTTTTTTGTGCGCGTATTTTGGCTGCTAAAAAAACACTAAATCAGCTTTAATATCTCAATACTGATAATAACTAACAGCCAAAAGGCACGCGCTTGATTTAATCTATTTATGATCACAGGGACGTCTTCGGCTTTTGGGAGTCGCTCGGTTCCAATTCGCATTTTATTAAAACGCTTACCAAAATAAACCGCAGGGCCGCCTAGCTGTGCGCCAATAGAGGCGGAGCACACACTTAAAATCCACCCTGTATTTGTTTGATAAAAGTGTCTGCCATAGTGCTTTATGTAATGCATACTTTGTTTACTGGCTTTGCTTGCAGCAATTGTTAATGCAAGTAAGCGTACGGGGATAAATTCGATTATAAACAAAAGTAGTTTAAGCGGTTTTAAAAAGTGGCTATTAGGTGAAATATCGGTGCGCCAAGCATGCTGCATTAAAGTCAGTAGCCGATACGCTAAAGCGGCAATTGGCCCAAGTAATAAAAATATAAATATAACGGTAAAGTAATTACGGGCAGTTCGTAAAATTAAGCTTTCAATTAAGGCTTTAATAATACCTGGCGCTGAGAGCTTATTGACCTCTCGGGCAAGCAGTGGCTTTACGAGTTCACGCGCGGTAGATTTTTGGTTTTGTTTTACTAACTTTGCAACACGCAGGGCTTTTTTTTCAATCGCTTTGCTTTCTAGGCACAAATATAAAATGAGGCCCGCGAGGAGCTCAGGATAAAAGGCAAATTCAAGCAGTAACACAATAATAATAAGAATAACGCTTAAAACTAGCGTACAGGCAAGAGTGGAGGCTAAATAAAGGTAACTTTTAGGCTCACTTGGTTTATAAATCCGTTTTCCTATAGCACTAAATACAGCGGTTAATACTGTATTAGGGTGATACCAGCTTTTTAACGGGAAAAAGCGCTCAGCAATGAGCGCCACAAAAAAGGCAATAAAGTCCAAATGGTTTTGAACAATATTGCTTAGCATTTACAGCGTAACTTTTGTTAGTTTTTCCAATAGTGCAACAACCATTTTTGATGAGTTGATTGATGCAGTCTCTAAGTATTCTTCAAACGATTGCGGCGACTCTTTACCGGCAATGTCAGACATAGAGCGAATAACCACAAATGGCGTATTAAGCGCAAAACACGTTTGTGCAATAGATGCGCCTTCCATTTCTACTGCAAGCATTGTAGGAAAGTCGCTGCGTGCTTTATCAATTCGCACTGGATCACACATAAATGAATCACCCGTACAAATTAAGCCTACTAAGGTTTTTACTTCGCTAATTTGCGCAATGGTTTGCTCGGCAGCTTCAACTAGTTTTGGGTGTGCGGCAAAGCCTGCTGGCATTTGTGGAACTTGGCCGATTTCGTAGCCAAAAGCGGTTACATCTACATCGTGATGGCGTACTTCTGAAGAGATAACAACATCGCCAACACTTAAAGAGGGATCAAAGCCACCGGCAGAACCTGTGTTGATAACACAGTCAGGATTAAAGTTATCAATTAATAACGTGGTTGCAATCGTTGATGCCACTTTACCAATACCCGATTGCACAAGTGTTACTGTATTACCTGCTAATTCGCCTGTGTAAAAGGTAAACCCTGCTTTTGTTAGCACTTGTGGGTTTTGCATTGCTTCACGTAAAATTTTAACTTCTGGCTCCATTGCGCCAATAATACCAACATTCATAGTGTTTGATTCCTGAGTTTGAATACGTAGATTATACGTGAAGTTAGCAATAAAAAACAAAAAAGCGAGCTGTTTTACGGCTCGCTTTAAATACTTTTAGGAGAGTATTTAATTCTATTTTAAATTTCGGCTAACGCAGTGGTTTGGGCTTTAGCCTGAGAAGGTGACAATACCGCAGGTTTACTTACACGATTACGTGTTGGACGAGCCGATTGCACCGCTGCAGGTTTGCCTAATTTAAACATAATTGCATCGCGCACCTCAGAAGCGCGGTAGCCTGATTTTACTTTCATACGAATATGTGGAATGCCAGCGGATTCTAAAGCGCCGTTTACAAACCAGTCGCGCTGCGCTTTGTGGCCATCTTTATTGGCGTTGTTAACTAAATCGACCGCTGCCACTATCGTCATTTTTTCTTTATCTACCAGCACAAAATCGAGTTGTTTATTTTTAGCTTTAGCTAAAGCTGCACGTTTTGATTTAGCAGAAAGGCCTTGCTTGCAGTCGATTACATCGATGAGTTTGACGCGGCTCACAATTTTGTATTGATCGCCTACCGCACGCTCTAAAAGATTTAAAAATGCACCCTCAACCTGTGTAAACACGGTTTGTTTGCGGGTAAAAGGATAGGGATTGCCGCCATCATCACTAAATTTTGACGCAACCACAGAGGCCCCAACCACTAATACTAAAATTGATAATAAAGCGAATTCCATACGGTAACTCCATAACAACAAATTGACACTGCTCAAGTAAAGCAATTTACGTGCCTAAAAATTGGTTGTTATGGCTAATTACCGTATGTATTTATTATTAATGCAGCAGGGCTGCTAGGCTTTGTAACCGCCCTCAATTCCTTTAACGGCAATAGCGACTGCATCATGCGCATGGAGTGATTCGTAATGATTAATTTGTAGCCAGTAATCACTAAAGTTATCGTTTTCAAGAACCGCTTTAATTTTACGTGCAGCGTCTTCACAAAACATTAAATTTTGACCGTTAAGGCGGGCAAATTCTTGCTCATCTTCACGTTTTACTGCCGCTTGTACCGGGGTTTTTAGTTCAGCTTCTAATGTATCAATTAAATTTACTACGTCAAATTCACTAATCGTGTTGTCTAGCTTTACTTTAACGTTTGCAATTGAACGCTGTGAGTGAGGCGTTGCCACAATACCCTGTGTTGTACCTAGCCATGCTAAAACGTCTTTTTGATTAAGTGTTTCTTGGTTAAACTTTTCGCTAAAAGCATTTTGAATAAGCTGGCGAGCAAGTGCTGCAGAGCATGGACAGGTTGATGAATAAGTAACATCCACGCTTAGCTCGTAGCTAATTACGCTATTTTCAATAGTGCTGGTTAGGGTAATTGGGTAGCTTTTCCAACCTGCTTTACCGCTTAATAACGATTTACGACGCAGCGGTAACTCAAATTTAAACTCTATTTGGGCTTTGTCACTTAATCCTTCGTGGCTGGTGATAAAGGTATCGAGTGCTTGAGCTAAAGTTTGTGGGTTAACTTGTTGCTCTGTAGAGAGTAAATCAAGCGCTAAAAATAAACGCGACATATGAATGCCTTTAGCGTCTTCTTTATGCAAATTAACAAAGGCACGCGCTTTTGCGTTAACGGTAACGGGTGCTAAATCTTTCGATTCAAAAATAAATGGCAGTTCTATTTCGCCCATACCAACCCAGTCTAACTTACCTGTTTGTAAGGCGGGAGCCGTATCAGCTATATCGGGCATGTTGGTTTGCATGTGCGCTACTCGTTATTGGTCATAATAAAGCGCAGCATTTTACACTAAATAATTTATTGCTGAAATGATGAGTTTAACAAGTAGGCAAAAGTAAACATGAAAATTTTCTGTTTTTGTCGCACAACATGAATATAGCTAATAGAAAAATGCTAAAATCTGCTGCAAAATGCGTTTGACTATTAATAGGCACTTTTTATTTATGCCTAGTAACGAGATACACTGACCTATGACCGATTCTTCTTTGAGCCCTTGGGCTCGAGTACTTTCTAGTTTAATAACTCGCTTTGGTGAGTTAAAAACCGCGGCAATGTGCTACGCGCTTTTGTTAGGCGTGTCGCTTATATTGTCGAGTATGTTTTATTATGTGGCACTGGGTGAGGTTAATTTAGTTGATATTTTGGCTGTGGTATTTTTTACCGCGGTTGTATCTCCTTTTATGATCAGTATTTTACTCAACTCGATTAGACAATTAGATGCCTCATACGCTTATTTAGACAGCGCCACAAAACAAGAAAAGCTGTTAAATCAAACATTAAAAGATAATATCAACCGCCTCAACATTGAAATAGATGAGCGAAAAATGGCTTTTCATGCCAAGCATCGCGCCATTGAAGAGCTTCGCCGCGAAATAGCAGAGCGTAAAAAAACACAACAAGAACTTGCTCAGCAAGGCATGCTCCTTCGCTCTATTGTCGACTCTTCCCCCGATTTATTTTATTACCGAGATAACAACGGCGTGTTTGCCGGCTGTAATAAAATGTTTGAAGAGGTTATGGGCAAAACCAGTGCTGAATTAATTGGTAAAACAGTTGAGCAAATTTTCCCGAGCTACTTTTTAGCAGAAGTACTCAGAACCGATAAACAAGTAGAGCAAACGCATCAAGCGCTGACAATTGATGTTGAATATATGGTTAATGGTGAAAACCGTTGGTTTGAGCTGCGTAAATTACCGTTTATAAACGATCAAGGTGACTACATAGGTTTGCTTGCATTTGGCCGTGATATAACCAGCCGTAAAGAAGCAGCACAAGCGCTTGAAACAGCCTATAAGGATAAAGGTAAGTTTATAGCAACGCTTAGTCATGAGCTGCGCACGCCATTAAATGGCATTGTAGGTTTAACCCGAATGCTACTTGATACAGAGCTTAATAAGCAGCAACGCAGTTGGTGTAATACGGTATTTTCGAGCGCTGAAACCTTAGGTAATATTTTTAACGATATTATAGATTTAGATAAAATAGACCGAGAGCAGTTAGATATAGCAACCGACTCTATTAACGTTTCAGACTTTATTAACGATGTAGTGAACTTTGCAGGTTTAATTGCTGAACAAAAAGAGCTTGAATTTTCAATTGAGCGAAATGGCACATTAGATGTTTACGCACTCCTAGACCCAACGCGTTTACGCCAAGTGGTATGGAACTTAATTAATAATGCCGTTAAGTTTACCCAGCATGGCGAGGTAAAACTCACATGTAGCCGAGAAGAGCGTAACGACGGGCCGTGGCTTGAACTTAAAATATCAGACACAGGGCAGGGGATCCCAGAGGATCAACTCTCGCGCATATTTGATATGTACTACAAAGCCCCAGATTTAAGCGGTAAAAATGCGATTGGCTCAGGCATTGGTTTAGCCGTAACCAAAGCGTTGGTCAGTGCAATGAAAGGCACTATTTCGGTAACCAGTACAGAAGGTGAAGGCAGCTGCTTTACAGTACACATACCGCTTAGCTTATGTGTAGCGCCTACCGAACAAAGCTATGCCGGTAGAGGTTTATATATTTTACTTGTAGAGGATGTGCCATTAAATGCTGAAATTGCGACAAACCTGTTAGAGCAGCGCGGCCATGAAGTAATTTGGGCCGAAACAGGTGAAGATGCACTCTCGTTTGTAGAAACCGAAGACGAGCTAGATTTAGTACTACTTGATATGCAACTGCCCGATATAAATGGTGATGAGGTGGCAAGACAAATACGTGCCGATAGCCATTTTGATAAACTACCTATCGTTGCGCTTACAGCGAATGTACGTAGCGCCGAAGAAGACTTAGAAGGTATTTCGGTGCAAGGGGCGCTTGCTAAACCGATTAATACAATAAAGCTTGATAAAATGCTAGCTGATTTGTTTGATATTCAACAAAGTGAATCAGACAAACCGCTGCTAACGGTAAGTAAAGAAGCGCTTGAGGGCATTAATGCAGGTGTGCTTGATGTTGAAACCATTGAAGACTTTGTAAACTCTATGGGGCTTGAAGTATTTAAGCGCAGCAGTGGTTTGTTTGAAAAACTAAACCCGCAATATCAGCAAGAGCTGCAAAGCGTGTTAAATGAAAACGACAGGGAAGAGTACAAATCGGTGGCGCATAAGCTTAAAGGTGCTGCGGGCTCTGTAGGATTAAATGACGTACAGTTACATGCTAAAAAGATGGAACACGGTGCGCTTGATGAATCAGATGAAGTACTAAGAGAATGGTTGGATACATTGGCTGATAAAATAAATGAAGGACAAATTGCCCTTCATTCGTTTTTACAATTATTAGAGTAAGCGGTTTACTCTAATTAAGCGTCGATTTTACCAATAAAGCGGTAACCTTCACCATGGATGGTGCTGATTAGCTCAGAAGTAGAATTATCACTTTCGAAGTGCTTACGAATACGACGAATAGTTACATCTACTGTACGGTCATTAGCGCGAAGCTCACGGCCAGTCATATGCTTAATAAGTTGCTCACGGCTAAAAATACGCCCTGGAGAATCAAGCATTAAACGCAGCGCTCTGTATTCACCTTTAGGTAAACGCTTAGCATCACCATTTGGTGACGTTAAACAACGGCTGTTTTCGTCAAGTTCCCAACCATTAAATGTAATTACACCGTTGGTTTCTAGCACTGACTCTTCGCCGCCTAGCGCTGTACGGGTAATTAAGTTGCGAGCGCGTATAGTCAATTCACGAGGGTTAAAAGGTTTAGTGATGTAATCATCAGCACCAATTTCTAAACCTAAAATACGGTCTACATCGTTATCACGGCCGGTTAAAAAGATTAAACCGACTTTACGTTTTTGGCGTAATTCACGTGCTAAAATTAGCCCGTTTTTACCCGGTAGGTTGATGTCCATAACTACAAGATTGACGTCATCATTATTTGTAAGCTTGTCATGCATATCATCGCCATCAATGGCTTCAATAACTTTGTAACCTTCAGCTTCAAATAAACTCACGAGGTTTAGTCGAGTTACGTCTTCATCCTCTACGATTAGAATGACTGGCGTTTGCATTATTAATTAACCTTTTTGGAATATTTTATTTACAAAAAATCGAATCTTAACTAAATAATTCGATTACTAGAGATTATAGGATTATACCCAAATGTTAACAAGAAAAAACAAGTTGGATAAAAATAAAACAGTAGGGGTGTTCCAAACTAACCAAAAGGCATTGTGCAAAAACTACTGTTTAATGATATATAACGGATGCAGCTTTTTGAATTATGAAAACGAAGCCATTTCCTTTAATAATTGATACATCCACCAATCGCTTAAAGGTACTAAAAATAATCGCGCAAATTCAAAACGGAATTATATCATTTTATAACCTTTCATCAATGTATGTGATACTGCAAAAGCAATAAAGTTCAGAAATTGTATCGCTTAATTATTAGATCAAGTTAAATAATTAAACATGAAATATCACATGCTCTCTCTATAAGGTCATTAAATGGTAATTCAAGTAAAAAGCGTAAATAAATACTCTTTTTTTAAACACTTTTTATGGAATTGTAATAACAAAGCGTACGCCGGGTTTTGCATCTAGGTCATACAGTATATGCCCACCTAGTGCTTGGGTTACTAAGTTGTACACTAAGTGCATGCCTAAACCACTTGCCCCTTGGCCTCGCTTAGAGGTTACAAATGGGTCAAATATCCTGTTTTTGACGTTTTTATCAACGCCTTGGCCGTTATCTGTGTAGATTATTTTTATTTGTGGGCCTGTTATTTCTATATCAAACTTAATTTCGTTATTTTCGCTATTGCTAAAACCATGAATAGCAGAGTTTAAAATAAGCTGTTGGAAAATTTGTTGTAATGGCTCAGATTTACTCTCAATGGTTAAATCACTCGGACAATTAATCACTACGTTAGGCTTTGACTTTATTAACTCTGATTGAATCGACATTAACACATCAGATATTAACCTATGGATGTTTACATGGGTTTTAATCCCGTCATCTTGAATTACAGCTACCTTTTTAAAGTTAGAGATAAGGTCGGCCGCACGGTTTAGGTTTCTATAAATTAAATCAAGGTTTTCGATACCTTCGTCAATAAAGCGTTTTAATTGGTTAGAAGTAAGAGACTTATTATCAAAACTAAGCTGAATATCGGCAAGTTTATCGCGCAGCAAGGTTGAGCCAGTAATACCTAGGCCAATTGGGGTGTTAACCTCATGGGCTACGCCGGCTACCATTTGCCCTAATGATGCCATTTTTTCGTTTTCTACTATTTGTTCTTGGTATTGATGCATTCGCTCAAGGGTAGAAAGTAGCTCTTGGTTTGCTTCGCGCAGGGCTATTGTTCTTTGGCTTACCTTTTCTTCTAAGCTTTGGTTGAGTTGTTTTATCTCTAGTTTGTCTTTTTCATGACGTTCTATTTGCTTACGGGTGCGAGTAAGCATGATATTTAAGCTGTTTGATAAGGCTGTAACCTCTTTTACGCTGGTGCTTGGTGCGCGTACGTCATAGTTATGATTTTTTGATACGTCTTGTAGCAATACACTTAAGTGTTCAATAGGGTTAGCGATACTTTTTTGTGTTTTTATCGCTATAAAGTACACAAAAAACAAAATAAACAGGGTAAGGAAAATATCTATAATAATTTTTTGTTTTATAAATTCATCTAGGCTTTCTAAGCTGCCACGCATATAAACGTAACCCACCACCTGCTCGTTATTAAGTACAGGTGTTATTAGCTCAATGTAGTTGTTGGTCACTCTTGGCTCGTTAAGCTCTTTAATGCTGTCTACTCGCAGCGGAACAGGTGGGGTTTTTTTAGCATTAAAGCTAATAAAAAATACAGGTTTACTCGATGTTTTTTCTATTGCGTAAATATGAATGTTTTTAACAAGAGGGATTTTATCAAACGACTTTAGGCGTTTTTCTTCTGTTTTTCTGTCGTCTTTTACCAATGAACCTGCGGCATCAAAAGCAACAATATCGGAAAGGATCACGAGCTTGTTTATGATCAGTTCCTTTTGTTCTTTTACACTCATATAAGTGGAAATTGAAACCGATAAAGTTAAACAAATAGCAGTGATAAGCATGATTGTGTTGATCAGCGCTTTTCGAATACTTTTTTGATGTACTTTTTTTGGCATTATTGCTGCATCGCCTAAGCATGAATATTTATATTTAGAACTTTAGTTTAGCAAAAACCATAGAAAGTGAAGGGAAATAGTGAAATTAATTCTGATATTTATTCGAAAGTTAGGCTAAGTATTAATTACACTTAGCCTAACTAAGTATAATTAGTTAGCTACTGTAAACGGCAAATTTGTTATTTTTGTACACAGTGTGGAAGCTACCAAACTGCGCCTCTAAAATTGGCGGGTATTTTAAAAAGCTATTAGCCACTATGCTTAGCTTTCCTACCTTGGTTAAGTGCTGCTTAGCATTTGATAAAAATGCTTCTGCAATTGTGTAGTCGGTCGCTATGCCAGTATGAAAAGGCGGGTTACTAACTATTAAATCAAACTTGCCGCTAATACTTTTTAAGCCATCACTTAAAATAGTGCCGCCTTTAATATTATTAAGCTTTAATGTTTGCTCAGTAGCATAAGTTGCAAGTGCGCTCACATCGCTGCAAGTAAAAGTCAGTGCTGGGTTTTTAATACCTAAAAAAGTGGCTATTAAGCCCGCACCACAGCCAAAATCCAGTACATTACCTTGTTTAGTGGTCGGGGCATTTTCTAGTAGCATTTTTGTGCCAGCATCTAAAGCGCCGTGGTTAAATACACCCGGAACACTGATAGCATCAAACTCTACTCCTGCTACATTTACTCTAAACGTTTTATGGTAGCGGCTAATCTCAAAGGTTGGGCTGTTCTCTAGTTGCTCAAATGAGAACAAAATACAATGCTTAGCAGAGTCAATTTTATTACTGTACTGCGCTTTGCCCGCGAGCTGCTTTTCTATCGATTTAACGCCACTTTTATTTTCGCCTACCACAAGTAGCTGTGCTTTTTCGTTAATAACGGCGCGAATATTATCAAGTGCCATTAATACTTCAGGCTTTGATTTTGGGTAGTAAAGAATGACTAAATCGTAATCGTTGGCGGCCATTTCATGGTTAACACACACATCTATGCCATTTATTTTTTTAGCAAATTCCCCATTAGCATGGTTATAACTAAATGCGGTGATGGCACTTTGAGGATTTAGCTGCTTTAGCTCTGCTAAAAAGCCATCTTGAACAAAGTTGACCACCAAGATAGATTTTCCCACTAGTTCTTCGCTATTACGAAGTAACAGTAAACTTGGGTTGGTTAATACGCTCATAAATGGCTTTGCCTTACAAATTATTGATTAGTAAATTGGTGTAATTATTTTGTGCGCTCAAACATTAAGTCCCACACGCCGTGACCTAAACGGTGGCCGCGCTGTTCAAACTTAGTTAGCGGGCGCGAATCAGGGCGAGGTACGAAGTCGTTGGTAGATGACTGATTTTTATAGCCTGGCGCTGCTTGCATAACTTCTAGCATGTGCTCGGCGTAGTTTTCCCAGTCAGTAGCCATATGAAAAACACCGCCAATTTTTAATTTGCTACGCAGTTTTTCAGCAAATTCTGTTTGCACTATACGGCGTTTATGATGACGCTTTTTATGCCATGGATCAGGGAAGAATAACTGCAGCGTTGTTAAGCTTTCATCTGCAAGGCAGTCAGCGAGTACTTCTACTGCATCGTGTTCAAATACACGTAAATTAGTAACACCGGCTTCATCTGCATCCATTAAACATGCGCCAACGCCTGGGCGATGTACTTCAATACCAATAAAGTTTAGGTGCGGTGCATTTTTTGCCATTTCAACTAATGACTTGCCCATACCAAAACCAATTTCTAATACTACATCATTGTTATTGCCAAATACTTGAGCTAAGTCGAGTAGGCCGTTTTTATGCTCAAGCCCCATAGTTGGCCAGCATTTTTCAATTGCGGCAGCTTGGCCTTTAGTTAAGCGGCCTTCGCGTTTTACAAAACTGCGAATTGTGCGGATATACTTACCTTCTTGCTTAGCTTGCTCAAGGTTGTTGTTACTTGATTCACTCATATTATTGGCCTGACAAAAACAATGTGTTTAAAAATGGTTGCGTATTATCCCTGACCACGCAGCTAATCACAAGTATTAGCGTGTTATAGCGCCTTCATAGCTTGATCTTTTTATTAACTGCAATAGACTGAGCCGCTATTGAGCATGAGTAAAAGTAGTATATGTTGGATTTAAATAAACAGCAGTCAGACAAATTTGCTAACCAAGTGGTTCAGTGGTATCACCTTCATGGGCGTAAAACATTGCCTTGGCAACTAGGTAAAACACCGTATAAAGTGTGGGTATCAGAAGTAATGTTACAGCAAACGCAAGTTGTTACGGTTATTCCATACTTTGAAAAGTTTATGGCAAGCTTCCCAGATATCATTGCTTTAGCAAATGCAGATGAAGATTTAGTGTTGCATCATTGGACTGGCTTAGGTTACTACGCACGGGCACGCAACTTACATAAAACGGCCAAAATAGTGCGAGATAAATACCAAGGTAAATTTCCAACTACACTTGAAGAAGTCATGGATTTACCCGGAATAGGGCGCTCTACCGCAGGTGCGGTATTATCGCTGTCGCTTGGCCAGCACCACCCTATTTTAGATGGTAATGTTAAGCGAGTGCTTGCCCGTTATTTTATGGTTGAAGGGTGGTATGGGGTAAAAAAAGTAGAAAACCAACTTTGGCATTTGTCTACCCAGTTAACCCCTAAAAACAATGTGACTGAGTTTAACCAAGCCATGATGGACTTGGGCGCCAGCCTTTGCTCTCGCAGTCGCTTTGACTGCCAAGCGTGCCCACTTAATAGCGATTGCGGTGCGTTTAATGCCGGTAAGGTTAAAGAGTTTCCTCATTCTAAACCTAAAAAAGCGGTTCCTAAAAAGAGTTGTCATCAGTTAATAATTCAACATGACGAGAAAGTTTTAATGGAAAAACGCCCAAGTAGCGGTATTTGGGGCGGTCTGTTTGGCTTTTTTGAGTTTAACGAATACAGCGAAATGGTGTTATTTTTAAATCAGCAAGGCTTAAAAACCGAGCTGGAAGAGTTAACGCCTTTTACTCATGTGTTTTCGCATTTTGAGCTGACAATAAATCCACATGTGCTTAATATTAATAACGTACCGGATGTAGTAAACGATAAACAACTTGTGTGGTACCCACTCGATCAATCTATAGAGGTGGGTTTAGCCGCACCGACTAAAAAGTTGGTTAAACAAATGAGCCCAATAGGTTAAACTATTAGCATTTAGCGCTTAAGAGAGTCAATTATGGCACGTACAGTATTTTGTCAAAAGTTACAAAAAGAAGCCGAAGGGCTTGGATTTCAGTTATACCCTGGTGAACTAGGCGAGAAAATTTTTAATAATATTTCTAAAGAAGCATGGGGCCAGTGGCAGCATAAGCAAACTATGCTAATCAACGAAAAGCATTTAAATATGATGGACCCAGAGCACCGTACGTTTTTAGAAGAGCAAATGGTTGGCTTTTTGTTTGAAGACAAAGACGTAGAAATTGAAGGTTATCGACCTCCTGAAAAGTAATTTTTAGGCATAAAAAAAAGGGCTGTATAGCCCTTTTTTTATAGCTATATTTTATAGCGTTTCTTCATCAGTATTCGCTGAGCGCACTTGCTCTTTTAAAAACTGCGCAGCTTTAGAATATTCAATTTCAAGGGTATCTCTTTGCGCTATTAGCTCATCAGTATCAAGCTCAGTATTTCGACACTTCTCTTCAAACTCTTCTGCACATTGCGCAACGGCCTCTGCACCAATAGTTTTAGAGATAGCCTTGAGCTGATGACAAGCACTGCTTATCTCGTCTCTGTCATTAACCATAACGCCGGAATTAATGCTTTTAATTAGGCTTTGGCTTTGCTCTAAAAACATTTTGAAAAAGCGTAATTGTTTGGCTTCGTCGCCGTTTACATAAGTAGATACTGCGTCCATATTAATAGGCATGGCAGGCTTTTGATGAATGACAACAGTTTGGTCTTTATTATGCTTATCATACCAACGCTTTAAGGTATCTTCTAAGGCATTAAGCTCTATAGGTTTAGTAATAAAGTCATTAATACCTACCGCCAGGCAACGCTCTTTTTCACCTTTGAGCGCATTGGCAGTAACCGCAATAATATAAGGCTGAGCGTCTATAGAGTCTAACAACTCGGCTTCATCACGAATTTTTTCAACCATATCGTAACCTGACATTTTTGGCATATGTAAGTCGGTTAATATGAGCGAGTAATTGTTTTGACGCCACATATCTAAACCTTCTTCACCGTTATTTGCTACTTCAACGCCATAGCCTAGTATATGCAGCTGGTCGGTTAAAACTTGCTGGTTTAGTAGGTTATCTTCTACTAATAAAATGAGTTTATTTGCATCGCGTGCTTGTTCAACATTTAAATAATTGTTGAGTGTTTTTGTTTTTTTAATTTGTTTAGGTTGATGCAAGCCTGCTGCTACCAATATCGACATCATAAAGTTAGATTTACACAGCGGTGAGGCATTAATATAAAATACATTTTTATGGTTTATAGCGGCTTCATCAAGCTTACTTAATACCACCACTTGTTGATTATTATCTTCAAGTGAGTAAATAAGACGACGCAGTAAAGAGTTAACTTTTTCCATATCATCTATGCCATCGACAACCCATATAATGTCGTGCTGCTCTTGTTGAGCTTCTATTTCTTGCTGGTTGTGCACGTAGGTAATTTTAGCGCCCATAAACGATAAATAGCGGTACATTGCTTTTTCGCGCTCTAAATGATTGCTCACTACCACTACATGTTTGCCATTGAGCGCATTTTTATGTGCGTACTTAATTTTTCCCGAGGTACCAAATGGAAGCTCAACGGTAAATTCGCTACCAATGCCTGCATGGCTAGTTACATTAATCGTCCCGAGCATAAGCTCGGTTAAACTTTTACAAATAGAAAGTCCTAAACCAGTGCCGCCGTATTCACGGGTAATTGAGTTTTCGGCTTGCACAAACGGGTTAAATATTTCTCGCAGTTGCGCTTGGGTCATGCCCTTGCCGTTATCGGTTACGCAAAAACGCAGCGTAAAATGATCCGCCGTATTATGGGCCACTTCTACCGATATTTTTACGTGCCCTTGGCGTTTATCATCAGTACTGGTGAACTTAATTGCATTACTACATAGGTTATACAGTACTTGGCGAACCCGTATTGTATCGCCAGTTAAATTAGTTGGAATATCTGGCGCAATAGAAAGCTCTAAATCTAATTTGCGCTTTTTAGCAACAGATGAAAGCACGCGAGCAACCTCTTCAATCGTATCAGTAACTGAAAAAGGCGTAGGGTCAATATTTAGCTTACCCGCTTCAATTTTAGAGAAGTCTAAAATATCATCCAAAATACTTAATAGTGAAAACGCTGACTCACGGATAATAGTACTTAAACGATGCTGCGCGCCATCAAGCTCTGTTTGTCTTAATAAATCTATAGTGCCAATAACGCCGTTCATAGGGGTGCGAATTTCATGGCTCATAGTGGCTAAAAAGGTCGTTTTAGTTTCGCTAGCGCGTTGTGCTTTTAATGTCGCTTGCTCTAATGCAATTGTTCTTTGTTGTACTTCGCTCTCAAGGCCTGTTTGTAATTTTTGAAGCTCTTTTTGCGCAGCCTCTTTTTCAGACATTACTGAGTTAACTTTATCTAGCAGCAAGTTAATGTTTTTAGCCACGCCAGATAAGCCTAAGTCTAGTTTTTCACTTACTTTACTGTCGTAATTGCCATTTTCGGTAATCGCTTGAAGTTCTTCATTTAATAAATGACTACTTTTACGCAAGCGAGTATTTATATAGGTATTAAATAGTAGGGCTAATGCAAATAAGGCAAACACGCTTACAATTGCAATAATATAGGCTATTACTTGCGAGTCTTGCTGCGTTAAAGGCGGTGCTGGTAACTGCTGTTTTATTATTAGCTCACCAATAGGCTGGTCGTTCAAAAGCAATATATGGTGCAATATACCTTGCTCAGTTAAATGCTCATCTACTTTTTTAGACTCGATAGCGGGTTTAGTGCTGCTATATACAAGTTGGGTTTCTGAGGTGGCATTAAAGCGATAGAGCGTATATTCAAACTCATCATCTAATATTGAGGTAAGCTCAAGTAGCTGGCGAACCTTGCCTTGCCCATACATAGTAAGTGCATCTACCATTGGTAAATCAAGTTGTTGTGCTAGCTGCGTAATACTTACTTTTTGTTTGGCTGCTGGTGCAGGTTGTGTGTTTTGCGAATAAAACGCAAAGGCAACAATAGCAAGCGCTGTTACTGCAATATTAATAATTAAAAAAAACGGCAGTAAGCCTTTTACCGGCGAAGAGAGTTTACTCTGCATTGATTGTTCCCATTGGTATTTGTCTGTACGATAAGCCTTAACGCATTATCAATGTGATCGTATCATTTACATCAAATAATACACTACGTTTTTAGTCTGGTTTAATTGGTTAAATTAAGGTTTTTCGTAAGTTTTTGTTGGATAAATAAACATTAGTCTATAAAAACTCGCTTTGTTGTGTGAAAACCGTTCAAACAGTTATAAAGAGTAAAAAAAAAGTTGACTTGTAAGGGCAAAACTCGTTTAATACGCCGCACGCCCAGATGGCTCAGTCGATAGCGCTGAGTGGGAATTGCATTAAAAATCATTTATGACTTTTTAATTAGCACTGTTAAAGTGCCTCGATAGCTCAGTT
>NZ_PNDP01000065.1:0-4615 GCF_005886415.1 Pseudoalteromonas sp. S327
AAGCAAACTCGATGCCCGAGTGGTGGAATTGGTAGACACAAGGGATTTAAAATCCCTCGACTAACAAGTCGTGCCGGTTCAAGTCCGGCCTCGGGCACCACTTTTAATTATTCTACCAAGGTAATTGAAAGTTAGATAAAATATTAATAAAAAGTTTAACGCGGCACTAGCTCAGTTGGTAGAGCGCGACCTTGCCAAGGTCGAGGTCACGAGTTCGAGCCTCGTGTGCCGCTCCAAATTATTTGGAAGCGTTAAGGCGGAATGGCAGAGTGGCCATGCAGCGGATTGCAAATCCGTCCACCTCGGTTCGACTCCGGGTTCCGCCTCCATTTAATTACTCCACATGCTTTAAATAGCAAACTCGATGCCCGAGTGGTGGAATTGGTAGACACAAGGGATTTAAAATCCCTCGACTAACAAGTCGTGCCGGTTCAAGTCCGGCCTCGGGCACCACTTTCACTAAAGTCCTTTTAGTAAATTAAATACTCCCTATTTTAAATAAATACCCATTTGTTATATAACAATCACTTTGTCTATGTTTTTGCCTATTCCTTAAAAATTAATAGCACTTGGCTTAATTAAGTGACTAATTTGAGGTAGACAATCGTGCTTAAAGCAGAGCATACGCATTGTTACACGTTAGCGTTAGTTGATTAAACCTACATTACTTTTCCTATATCTCTTTGCTGCTGCCGTCTAAATCCAATTCAGTTCATCAAAGCAATTTACATACATGCGCGACTACCTGATGATATAAACTTGATAGCTAAAGGTGCAATTAATAGCACTTGGTTGTTATGCGCTGATATGTGCGCTCTATTTATTTAAAACAACGTGTTTTAGAGGTGTATTGCCAAAGCTAAACAGTTTGATAATTAAATACGTTCGTTAATGTATTAGCTGAAGTTGTAGGTAAGGGAGGAAATAAAGTGCAAAGCAAAGCGACACAAGGCCGCTTTGCTAAAGTAAATAATGCTATAACTTTGTTTGTGCCTTATAAATAGGGTATTCGCTCATTAAACCTTGAATAAGCGCCACGCACATTAAAATAAGCACAATTGAGAAAGGTAACGCAGTGGTTACTACTCCCGATTGCAAGGCCTGCAAGGCTTGAGAGCCACCTACCCACAGTAATACGGCGGCTATTGCCCCTTCAATCGTTGCCCAAAATATACGTTGTGGTACCGGCGCATCAATTTTTCCGCCTGCGGTTATGCCATCTATTACAAGTGAGCCAGAATCAGAAGAGGTAATAAAAAATACTAAAACAAGCACAATTGAGATCACACTAATAAGGCCACTAAGCGGAAGCTGCTCATAAACCTGAAATAGCGTTACAGAGATATCGGTTAACCCGTTTTGCCCAAGTGGGCCTACTTTATCAATAATTTGTGAAATCGCTAAATTACCAAATACCCCCATCCACACTAAGCTTAACAGTGTTGGCAGGCCAATGACGACTAATAAAAATTCTCGCACGGTACGGCCTCTAGAAACGCGGGCAATAAACATTCCTACAAACGGCGACCACGATATCCACCATGCCCAATAAAATACTGTCCAGGCATGCATCCAGTCTTCATCTTCACGGCCAAACGGATTACTAAGCGGAACCATATGTTCTACATATGCACCAAAGGTAAACCATATTGCTGTAATTGAGTCACTAAAAGTAAGCGATATTATGGCTACAAGTAAAATAAATGCACATATAAGATTGATGTTACTAAGTACTTTCACACCCCCTTCAATGCCTTTAATAACAGAAACAATAGCAATACAGGTAACGAGCGCTATAACTGTAATTTGAAAAACGGTACCGTAGTCTGTGCCCATTAAATAATTAATACCACTTGTTGCTTGCTGTGCCCCTAAACCAAGAGACGTTGCTAAACCAAAAAGCGTAGAGAGTACAGCAAGTATATCAATAACATGGCCAAGCCAACCCCAAGCACGATCGCCAAATAAGGGATAAAACACGGAGCGTATAGATAAAGGAAGACCTTTATTGTAAGCAAAAAACGCTAAGCTAAGTGCAACAATGGCGTAAATTGCCCAACCATGTAAGCCCCAGTGATACATGGTAGCACCCATGGCTAAAGAGTGAGCTTCTGGGGTATTTGGCTCTGCGTTCATTGGCATTAAGTACCAATCAGTAAAATAGGCTGCGGGCTCTGCTACACCCCAAAACAGTAAACCTATCCCCATTCCTGCGGCAAATAACATTGCCAGCCATGAGAGATAACCATGTTCAGGTTTTGCATCAACACCCCCTAAGCGAATTTTACCAAGAGGGGAGAGCGCAAGTGCAAAGCAGAATAATACGAAACCATTAGCAATCAACATGAAGTAGCTATCAAATTTATTGATAATGGCATCTTTAGTTGAGGTAAGTGCTTCCCTGACCACTTCAGGGTCAAGCAATAAGGTAAGGGCAACAAATAGTATGACTAAAAATGCGCTTATTCCAAACACTGGATTATGAACATCAAACCCCCATTTTTGTACGTTATCTTGACCTACCTGATAATCGGTAGTGTCAATACTGTATTTGTTCAATTGGTCATCCATCATGACTCCTTTATATTATAGATAACAAACTTCAATTTTATAGTACGTAAGTAAATCAAAAAGCGCCTATTACTGATATTTAATTATGGTATATATCTCTGAAATACATTAATAAATTTTTATATAGTTTGAAAGGCAAAAAAAAGCGAGCTAATGCTCGCTTAATAATTTTTTAATTTAGCGTTACTTCCACGCGTTAGGATCAACCTCTTTGGCAAGCTTAGGGTGCTTGTCTTTGTCAAACGTAGGTAATACACCTTGCTTGTTTTGCGCGTTGTAATCTTTTGATAACCACACAACAACGCCTGAAAGCATAAACAGTGCAACTACATTTACAATAGCCATAAGGCCCATAGAAATGTCAGCAAGTGTCCAAATAATACCTAGTTCACCAATGGCACCAAACATAACCATACCTAATACAAGTAATCTAAATATAAACATTCCTTTAGTAGAGTTGTGCTCTAAAAACATTAGGTTTGTTTCGGCATATGAGTAATTCGCGACAATAGAGGTAAATGCAAAAAACAAAATGGCAATGGCAATAAAATAAGTGCCCCAGTCACCTACGTGCTCTTGTAGTGCAGCTTGCGTTAACTCTATTCCTAATACACCCGATTCAGGCACAAGTTGATTAGACAGTAAGATTAATGAGGCAGTGGCTGTACAGATCACAATAGTATCTATAAATACACCTAGCATTTGCACATACCCTTGCGAGGCTGGGTGCGGTGGATAAGGTGTTGCCGTTGCTGCGGCATTGGCTGCGCTACCCATACCGGCTTCGTTTGAAAACAAACCTCGCTTAATACCTTGGATCATAGCTTGCGTTACACCATAGCCAATTGCACCGGCGCCAGCTTGCTCTAAACCAAATGCACTTTTTATTATGAGTACAATAACATCAGGCAGGGCAGTAAAGTTAATCGCACATACATATATAGCAACTAGCAAATAGGCAAGCGCCATAAATGGAACAACCATTTCGGCAAAACGTGATATTGTTTTTAATCCACCAAAAATAATGATGCCAGAGCCAATTACAAGTGCAATGCCTACTATATACTTAGGTACATCAAACGCTACTTCAAATGCGGCAGCAATAGAGTTTGACTGTACAGCATTAAATACCAGGCCAAAGGCTAAAATTAAACACAATGAAAACAACACACCCATCCAGCGTTTGCCCAAACCACGCTCCATATAATAAGCAGGGCCGCCTCTAAAGTTGCCATCAGCGTCTTTAGTTTTATAAGCTTGTGCTAAGGTACTTTCTGCAAAGCTAGTTGCCATACCTATTAAAGCAATCAGCCACATCCAAAATATAGCGCCAGGGCCACCTAAATAAAGTGCCACGGCAACACCGGCCATATTACCTGTTCCAACCCGCGCCGCTAAAGAAGTACAAAAAGCCTGAAAAGAAGAAATCTCATCTCCACCACATTTACGTGAGCCAAACATAACTTTAAACATATGTGGGAATTGTACGAATTGGATAAAGCCTAACCGAATGGTAAAAAAGAGACCTGCTGCTATTAATAAGTAGACGAGAACTTGGCCCCAAAGTAAGGCACTTATACTATTTATTATATCTGTCATGAATACTACCTAAGTACATGAGTTAAAAAAGTGCTGGCAACTTACCATAACAAATCAAAAGAGTTTAGTTTTAAAAGCAAAAAAACAGTCTTATCCACAGGCTTTTGTGGGTAACATGTGTTTTTAATGTGAGGTTCTTATGGGTATAAATTAAATGCAATTTTATTTAATAAAACGCTTGCGTATAAAACGTTTCTCCCTATAATGCGACCCCACTGAGACGGCAGAGCGCAACGCATAGCGAGGCAAGAGCTACTTAGTAAGTCGAGTAAAACTTAGTTTTAAAAACTTTCAAGTTTAACAAAATTAAGTATTGACAAAAAAATAGGAAAGCGTAAGATGCGCAGCCCTAGCGAGATAAAGTTTAACGCTTTAATCGCAACGTTCTTTAACAATATAAAGCAATCATCTGTGTGGGCACTCGTACAGATTGAGTTCTAACAGC
>NZ_PNDP01000066.1:0-73092 GCF_005886415.1 Pseudoalteromonas sp. S327
ATGGGGAATAACCACACTTCACAGGCTCTGCCTTGCCTAAAAACCAAACATACTGCTGCAAATTCAAACGCCAAAGGTCAACACGCTCTAGTTTAAAATTAAAAATAACCCCATACTGGCAAGCGTTGTGTAATAAATATTATGTGTTTTATAGGCAACAATAATGGCAACGATGGCTGCGCTTAAATAAGGGTTGTGCCAGTTAAGGTTGAGCCCGTCTTCATTTATAAAAATAATGGGTACCCAAATAGCGGTTAGTACAGCGGGTGCGCTAAAGCTTAAAAACTGCTGCATTTTAGGGCCCACTTTAAAACCAAGGCGTTGATGTAAAAATAAGTAACGAGTAAAAAAGGTAATACACGCCATTAATAATATAGTGAGCATCATAATGGGCTGTCCTTTTTTTGTGTAAGCCTTGCAGTAAAGTAGCCTGCACTCATTGCAAGTAGAGCAGCACAAACCAACCACAACTCAAACCCCGTGCTTTTTAAAACTGTGGCGCTAATACCCGCAACAATCACTGTAACCAGCGAGGCTAAATTTTTTATGCCCGGTACCACAAGAGCAATAAATGTAGCTGCAATAGCAAAGTCGAGCCCTAAATTTGTTAAATCAGGGAGCACACTTCCTGCAACTATGCCTATGAGTGTCCAAAGGTTCCATGCAATATAAAAACTAAAACCCGCGCTTAAAGCGTATATTAGGCGCGCTTTTGTTTTATAGGCTTTGCGGTGATGCGAAAAGGCAAACAGCTCGTCGGTTAGTACAAAACTTATTGGTAAGCGCCACCGAAATGGCTGTGAAATAACTTTATGGCGTACGGCTAAACCGTATAAAAAATGCCGAGAGCTAATAATAAATGTGGTAAATAAAATAGTCAGTAAAGGGGTGTTACCGGCCATTAGTTCAATTGCAACTAATTGTGCTGAACCCGCGAATACAAGTAATGACATTGCTTGTGTTTCAAAGGCACTAAAGCCATTTTGAATCGCTAAAGAGCCACATAATATTCCCCAAGGAACGACCGCCAGGCAAAGCGGGAGCATATCAAAAAAACCTTTTAATACTGCGCGTTTAGTTATATTCATTAATACAAGTAAGTAATAAGTTTGTGCGTTTAGTGTGCCATAAATAGTGCTTTATGTAATATCATTAATGCAGCGGTAGTAAAACTTTGGAATAATGGCTTTAGTATCAAAATAATGTGCCAGAGCCTGGCAACAAGTTGAGGATTTATATGCAAAGTATAAAAGTATGGGATGGCTTTATAAGAAGCTTTCATTGGTTATTAGTGATTAATATTGCTGTGCTTTACTTTAGCATTGACGAGGGCATGATTGAGCTTCATTTTGTGGCTGGCTTTTTCGCAATCGCATTAATAGTGACCCGTTTAGTATGGGGGCTGGTGGGCAGTAAAACGGCAAAATTAAGCGCGTTACTGCACTCGCCAATAGCAGTACTTAAAGAGTTCAAAAACCCCAGTAAAGGAGTGGGTCATTCGGCGCCAGGTAGCTACATGGTTTTGTTGTTTTTTGTACTTATTATAGTGCAGTTAGTGACCGGGCTAATGAGCAGTGATGGCATTTTGACTGATGGGCCTTTGGTTGAGTATGTGTCGAGCTCAACGGTTGATTTTGCAAATTGGCTGCACCGCCTTAATTTCGATATTTTATTTTATGCCATTTGCCTGCATGTTACTGCCATTGTTGTGTATAAAATAAAAGGAAAACCACTTGTCAAAGCAATGATCACCGGTAAACAGGCTAACAGCGAGCAAGCCACTCAAACTAATATAGATAACACGAAAGCTCCTTGGTTGGCGTGGGCTATTTTTGTTGGGTTGTTGGTGCTACTGGCTGTTACGTGGGGCAAAGAACCACTTAGTTATTTGCTAAGTTAATAGCTAACAAAAAAACAAAACGGCGCATAAAGCGCCGTTTTAGTGTGTATTGTTTTAATTGTAATTAGTCTTTAAATTGCTTGTGGCAATCTTTACAGCCTTTGGCCCATGCGCCAAATGCTTTACCAATTACCGCCTTATCGCCAGATTGAGCTGCTAAAGCTAGCTTATCTGCATTGGCAGCAAAGGCATTGGCTTTTTTAACAAAGGTTGCATTATCAGACCATACATCAGCTAATGCTGCTGTATCACCTTTATCAGTGCCTTCGTAAAACGCTTCCCACGGCATTTTAGAAAGGGCTGCTGCGTTATTAGCGCGCATTTTAAATTGCTCTGCATCAAAAGGAATTTTACCTTTTAGCATCGCGCCCATATCGCTAATTTGCACTGAAATCATAGAAAACGCAGCTTGACGGTATTCAATAGCATCACTTGGCTCTTTAAATGCAGTATTTGCAGATACGCTAAGTGTACATGTTGCTAAAGCAACCCCTGCTAAAAATTGTTTTAATTTCATGTTTTGCCCCTGTAAGAAATTATATCTACTAATTAGACATCTTGAATCGATTACTTATTTTATTCAAGTGAAACTTTAATGTCTCGCAGCTTGTTTTCTGAATATATCATTACACCTTGTCAGTTTATTGTTAACGACTGTAAACGGTGAGTTGCTATTAAGTGCCCTGTTGTGTACCTTGAGTCATCATAAAAATAATTAACGAAGGAAGTTTATGAAGCATAATATTTTTAAAATGTCGGCACTTTCTGCCGCAGTAGTTATGACGCTAGCAGGGTGTGGTGGCAGCGACAATGACAATAATAGCCAAGTTGCTGTAGTAACTGATGTTGCACCAAAAGCAAGCGATGTAGCCGTTGCCGGTTTAAAGCAATGGGTACCTGTAACTGCTGAGTTTAATGCAAGTGATAACGATGGCGATACACTTAGTTATACATTTACTGAAAATGATGAAGCGGTTGAAGCGCAGGATGGCGTATATACTTTTAGCCACGGCTTACTCACTGTTGAAGGCGATACCTTTACTTACGTTCCTGTTTCAGGCGAAGACGCGGTAATTGATTACACCGCTAATGCAAATGGCAAATCGGCGTCTGCGCAATTAACGATTAGTGATATTGCGTCAGATCCTTTGGCTAATCAGCAATGGCACCTGCGTAACACAGGTCAAAAGTCGTACGCTCTAAGCGATGAAATGAAGCAAGGCCTAATTGATTTATATGTCAACCAATTAGGTTACAGCGAAGAAGAAGCGCAAACTATTTTTGACGAGGATTTTGCTGAATCAGAAGCAGAAGAATTGGTTGCTGGCGAAGATATGAACGTAGCAGCTGCGTACGCTCAAGGTGTTACAGGTGCTGGCGTAACGGCGGTTGTTGTTGACTCTGGTATGGAAATTCGTCACGAAGACTTAGTTGATAACGTGTTACCAAACCGTTCTTTAAATTTAGATGTTGATGTGTTGGATCGCACCGACCCTACTAGCCTGTCAAATAGCGGCGACCACGGTACCAGTGTTGCAGGCTTAATTGCAGCGAAAGGTTGGAATGGTAAGGGCGGGCGCGGTGTTGCACCAGATGCTGGTCTAATTGGCATGAACTACCTAGGTGGCGATAAAATTGAGCAAACTGATTTACTCGCGCATGGTTTCCCAGGTAGCGGTATTAGCACATCAGAAAATATTTCTGCGTTTAACCGCAGCTACGGTATTACCTTCCCAACGTTTATTGGCTACTCAGAGCTAGATGAAGCTATCGAGTCTTACCCTAACCTTAACCTTCGTGATGGTAAAGGTGCCCTAAACATGAAGTCGAGTGGTAACTCGTTTGTAGATGGTGGCGATGAAGGGTCATTATGTGCCGATAATGGCGCAAATGAGCTAGGCCTTACTTGTTATAACGGCGCGTTTGAGCCAAGCCAAGGTCACCCATATTACTTAAGCGTTGCAGCTGTAAATGCTGATGGTACGCATACAAGCTACTCAAGCGGTGGTGCTAACTTAATGGTTTCAGCCCCTGCGGGTGAATATGGGCGCTGGGCGCCTGCCATGGTAACGACTGATCAAATGACCTGTATTAATGGGTACTCAGGCTTTAATGGTAGCTCGATTACGGCATGGGCTGCAGCATATGGCGAAGACTTTGCTGCATCGCAATACCCATTCAACTACCCAGGACATGAAGATAACGCTAGCTGTAACTATACCTCTACGTTTAATGGTACTTCTTCGGCAGCACCTAATGCGTCAGGTGTAGTATCACTGATTTTATCAGCTAATTCAGAGCTAACATGGCGTGATGTCCGTCATATCTTAGCTACTACAAGCACAGTTAACGATGCAGAAGATGAAGTTGTAACACTTAGCGTTGGTGAAGGTGAATTTGTAGCGCATGACGGCTGGGTTGAAAATGCAGCAGGCTATAACTTTAATAACTTATATGGTTTTGGACGTGTAGATGCTGGTGCTGCAGTTGCGATGGCAAAAGAGTACGACGTAGCATTAGGTGAGCAAGTTATTACAGATTGGAGTGGTGTTGGCTCTGTTGTTGAAGAAGATGCCCTTACGCTAGAAATCCCAGATAACAGTGCCGCGGGTGTTACACAGCAAATCACTGTTGAAGAAGAGCTAAACATTGAAGCAATGCAGTTTAAGTTTGATGTGAGCAATACTGAAATGGGCTTTGGTTTAGCGGATGGTACGCAAACCTCTGCTGGTACCGATTTAGCAATTGAAGTGACGTCTCCATCAGGCACGCGCAGTGTATTACTAGCGTCTAAGCAAGCTCTATTTTACCCAGCTTATAGCTTTACTAACGGTTGGAACACAGGCTATGTTTTAAAAGATGCGGTACTACTGTCTAATGCTTTCTATGGCGAGACAACAAAAGGTACTTGGACTATTCGTGTTCTTGATGCTGCAGCAGATAGCTTTGCATTCAGCGATGGCGGGGATAACGGACTTGGTGCCGTAGGTATTTCAAATAACCGTGCCGCAAGCGTTTTAGAAGGCGTTTCGTTGAGAGCATTTGGTCACGCAGGTCAAGAGTAAGGAATATAGATATGAAAATGAATAAATTAGTTATTTTAGGTGCTGCTGCGTGTATTTCTCTAAGTGCAACAGCGAGTTCATTAGCAGATAAAGAGCTGCAACTTCCAAAAAAGCCGGTAAATAGTGTGAAATACAGCAAAACCGACTTTGGCTCTTACGTTGTAGAAAAAAACTTACGTTTAGTACCAACAAGTGTTGCTGCTGATGAGTATGTTGTTTCTACCAAAGGTGAGATGGCGGTTGTTGAGTCTTCTGAGGCTTCATCGTTAGTAACAAAAGGTACACTGGTACGTAATGTCCTAACAAACAACTTAACGTCGCTTTCTGGCAATATTACTGTTTTGCTTAAAGATGGCATGAACGCAACAGAGGTAGCTCAGCTGTCTGGCTTAAAGGTAGTGTCTGTTTTCCCAGGTACTAAAATAGCGGTTTTAGCTGTTAATGAGGGTCAAGATATTTTAGCTGCTGCAGAGCAATTAAAGTCAACTGATTATACTAAAGAAGCGCGAATTGAAGTGTTAGAGACTATTTATACTGCACAATAAAATTAAAATGTTGTGATAAAAGCCCGAGAAAATCTCGGGCTTTTTTATTGCTAATCGTTAATATCAGCAAATATCATCCCTCGGCGCATACTACGTGTGGCCAAAAATACCTCGCCAAGTAACGACATAAAACCACATATTAATAAGGCCATTGCAGCCACAAAACAGCTGGCAATTGTTACCCCTAAATTAATAGACTGAATGTGTGATAAAAACAACAGCATAACCACAGCGCATACTAGCAAGGCGCTTAGCACGCTCATACTAAAAGCAATATGAATACATCGAGAGCGCTTTAACAGGGCTCGCAGCTCTGTGGCTAGGGTTTTATTAAAGTCTTCATCGGTGCTTACCTTGAGTTTTCGCTCAAGTTGTCGCGCACGGTCAGTAATGCGGGCTAAGCGATTAGATAAAACCCCGAGCGTGGCAGCAATACCCGTAATTAAAAAGACTGGGGCGACGGCTGTCTGAATTACTTTAGCCATGGTTAAAATATTTATAACGTCGTTACTCATTCATTTTCCATAGAGAAGTTAGGTTTTGTTTACAGTGATTTACAAATTACAGAAAGAGAAAAACTTATTTAAAATTAGTTTGTTGTGATGTTTTTGCGATGCTATTCCTGCAGTTTTGTAATCCACTTGTAATTGAGTTGTTGCTAGCCTGAGGGCTGTAGTTCTATATTAAAATCACAATTCTAATCACATTGAATTGAGTAAATACAATAATATAAAACTCACTCCAGGGGAAATAATGTCTAATATAACACTGAAAAGAACCGCTATTTCATCAGCTATAGGTTTAGCTATGATGTCATACGATGCAGCCGCCGCACCTGATTTATCTAAAGGATATGTCCCAGAAACATCAAGTGTAAAAACATACTCTCAAGATAAAACCATTTCTACTAAAGCACGCTATATTATCCAGCTTGAAGACGAGCCGCTAGCAACCTACAAAGGCGGCATTGCAGGGCTTGAAGCAACCTCTGCAGCAGTAACTGGGGATAGTAAAGTTAATCTATCTTCAGCACCTGCGTTAAAGTACAGCAGCTACTTAAAAGCAAAACAAAAAAGTGTAGCGCAAGTAGCCGCATCTGTTAGCGGTGGCTCGGTTTCACATTCATTTAGTACGTTATTCAACGGTATCGTGGTAGAAGGTGAGCAAGGTCAACGTGAAAAGCTCGCTAAACTTGCGGGTGTAAAAAAAGTATTTTTAGATACTGAGTACCACACATTAATGGATGCTTCTATTGATGTGATTAGAGGCGTTGAGGCATGGCAGGCGCTTGGTGGTCAATCTGAAGCTGGTAAAGGCGTTAAAGTTGCTATTATTGACTCGGGTATTCGCCCAGAAAACCCTATGTTTTCAGATGTGGGTTTTGCAGCTGCAGAGTTTAGTGAAGAAGAAGCGGCTTACATCGCAGAAAACCCCGATTACTGTCGTATAGAGGGTGGTGAAGCCGATTTTTGTAATAATAAATTAATAGTGGCGCGTGCATTTGGCCCAACACCAAGTGATGTTCACCCTGATGAATATATTGGTTCTCCACTCGGTTACGACGGTCACGGAACGCATGTTGCTGGTACTGCTGTAGGTAACCCAATTGAAATTACTTACCAAGACAATAACGTGTCAATTTCAGGTGTTGCACCAGCGGCACAGTTAATGGCTTATAAAGCGCTTTGGCACACAGCCGATGGACGAGGCAGCGGTACTACCGTTGCACTAATGGGGGCATTAGAAGCGGCCATTAAAGATGGCGCAGACGTAATTAATAACTCGTGGGGCGGTGGTGCAGGTGGTAATCCATCAAGCAGTGCATACAGTGATTTATTCACAGCTGCAGAAGAAGCGGGTGTAGTGGTTGTAACCGCAGCAGGTAACGATGGTAACGGCGCACAAACTATTGGTTGTCCTAGCTGTATTGAGTCTGGTTTAACAGTTGCCAATACGCAAACAGGGCGTTTCTTCTCTCAACAAATTGAAGTGGCAGGTGAAACCTATTTAAGCATTGAAGGAAGCAATGGTTTATTAACCGACCCTATTTCACTTCCTATTATTTCGGCGCAAGTGATTGCTCCTGATAATTTTGAAGGGTGTGAAGAGTTTGCTGAAGATATCTCATTTGCAGACTCTGTAGCATTAATCTCTCGTGGTAGCTGTGCGTTTTCAGCCAAAGCTGAAAATGCGGCGAAAGCAGGTGCAACAGCGGTAATTATCCACAACAATGTTGCTGGCGGTGCAATGGGCATGTCTATGGATGACGCCACAATTCCAGCCTCAGCGATTAGCCAAGAAGATGGTTTAAGCTTGGTTGAGCTGTTAACTGCAGCTGAAGAGCCGGTTATTGCTTCACTCGACCCTAGTGTTAAAAGAACAATTCAAGAGAAATTTACTGATGCAGTAAACTCTTCAAGTTCGCGTGGTCCTAATGGTGAGCCTAGCTTCTTAAAACCTGATATTGCAGCGCCAGGTACAGATATTTTATCTGCGTACTCGCCAGATGAAGGTAATGGTATTACCTTTAATGCGATTACAGGCACAAGTATGGCAAGCCCTCATGTTGCTGGTGCAGCAGCATTGATGAAGCAAGCTCACCCAGAGTGGAATGCGGTACAAATCAAAACGGCGCTTATGAGCTCATCTAAAATGGATGGCCTACATAAAGAAGACTTAGTTACCAAAGCTGATGCATTTGATGTAGGTGCCGGTCGATTAGATATGCCTAATGCGCTAGAGGCAGCACTTACATTTGATCATGGCTCTTACGCTGACCCTAGTTGTTTAAGTGTTTGTAGTTTCTCAAATACCGTGCAAAACATGACTGATACTGCCGGTGAGTGGACTGCAAAAGTAGTAACCGATATGCAAGGCGCTGAAATTACAGTTTCGCCTAGCACCGTTATGCTTGGCGCGCATGGTTCTACCTCAACGGATGCAGAAGGTACAGAAACAAGCACTGACATGGCTGAATTTAACTTAGATATTGATTCAACATTTAACGATGTAAAAGGTTGGAACTTTGGTCATGTAGTGTGGACTCATACTGAGACAGGTCAAATCGCTCACTTACCATTTGCTATTTACGATAACGAAGCAACAAATAGCAGTGTGTTTAGTGCAACAGTCGATGCCGATTCTTTAAATTCTTCTACTCCTGCAAAAATAGGTGTGCAATTTAATAATACTCTGTTCACTGACGAGCTATCAGTAAATGTAAAACTTGACGAAAATGCAGAACTTCTTAAAGGTGCTGCCCCTGTTGTTGAAGTGACTAATGGTGCAGGTGAAGTAACATTAAGTGAAGACAATAAAGAACTAACTTGGACGGGCACATTAGGGCCAAAAGAATTTGCTATTAACAGCAGTGATTTCTTAGGTACCTTCTCATTGGCTGATGAAGGCATTGAACCACAAGCGTGTCCTGACGGGTGTGATGAGATAACCATTACGGTTGAAGCTGACTTTATTTTTGATGGGAAAGAGTACTCAGCATTTACTATCTCAGATAACGGCTTTATTGCTGTTGGTGCAGATGTAAATACAACTAACTCTTGGAGCCCTCAAGCAATGCCTAATGCACGTACACCTAATGGTGTTATTGCGCCGCTTTGGGCTGACTTTGATTTAGCGGGTGGCACGAGCGGTGGCGGTGATCTTTATGTGGCTAAATTTGATAGCGGCTATGTAGTTGTAGAATGGCATGACGTTGAGCTTTGGGGTAGTTCTTTAGGTGATAAGTACACGTTCCAAGTGATCTTAAAAGAAGGCACTGATGAAGTTCGTATGAACTACATTGATGTGCCTGCTTTACCTGCACCTTACTCAGCGGGTGTAGAGTCTGCTGATGGCAACGTAGGTGCAATGCTGGACACAGTTCCAACGGGTAATGCTATTGGTAGTGGCTACTTAGTCGATCAAATCAAAGGCGGTGTTGTTGATATTCAATATCAAGCTTTTGCAAAAGATCGCAGCCATTACACAGCTGCAGATGCAGTAGAAGTTGATGAAGAACAAACAGTGACTATTGATGTATTAGCTAATGATATGGCTGAGTCGCGTTTTGTATTTGACGCAGTAGCTTCTTCAGAAACAGAAAACGCAGAATTCTCTGCCCATAAAGGTGTAAGAATTAAAGGCAGCTTAGTGGCATCAACTGTTGAGGTGGTTTCTGCACCTGCAAATGGCTCTACAACCGTGAATGAAGATGGCACGATTGATTATACGCCAAATGCACAGTTCTCTGGTGAAGATAGCTTTACATACACAGTGCGTGAAGCATCAGGCACTAGCGCCGAAGAAACTATGGTATCAATCGTTGTTAACGATACCATTGCAGACCCTCAGCCAGTGACGCCAACACCAGAGCCTGAAAGCAATGGTTCATCGGGCTCACTAGCTTGGTTAACATTACTTGCTGCGCCGTTTGCATTTATGCGTCGCCGTAAACAAAAGTAATTTTATAACTAGCACGTTATTTTAAAGGGAGCCTCGGCTCCCTTTTTACATAGCTTCACAAACTAAATTACACCACGCTTTATTATTAGGTATATTTAATAGCACCAATAATAAAAACTATAGAGATTTCATAATGATTCGTTCTTCATTCACGCTAGCCGCGTTATCACTCGCTGTGCTAGCCGGCTGTGATAATGCGCCTAAAAGTACACCTTCAGATACAGCAACTACTATGCAAACACAACAAACAGAAAAACCAGTGAGCGCCGTGGCGCCAATTGCTAAAAAAGTACCTCATGAAATGACGATTCATGGCGATACGCGTATTGATGATTACTACTGGTTGCGTGATGACGAGCGTAAAGCACCAGACGTTATAAGTTACTTAAATGCTGAAAACGTTTATACCGAGGCAATGCTTGCGCATACTCAAACATTGCAAGATAAGTTATTTGAAGAGTTAAAAGGGCGTATTAAAAAAGACGATGACTCGGTGCCTGTTAAAAAAGGCGACTATTTTTATTCATCGCAAACGCGTGGCGAAAACGAATACCCTACCTATGTTCGCAGTAGCGATTTTAAAGGCACTGATCAGCAAGTTATTTTAGATGTAAATGCGTTGGCCAAAGATCACGACTACTTTGCTGTTAGTGGCTTATCTGTAAGTACTAACGGAAATTTAATGGCGTACGGGGAAGACACCGTTAGCCGTAGAATTTACACCATAAAGGTAAAAGATTTAACCACAGGCCAATTACTCGAAGACACGCTTGAGGGAACAAACGGCGGCGTTATTTGGGCAAACGATAATAAAACCTTTTACTACATTAAAAAAGATGCACAAACCTTACTTGGCTATCAAGTTTTTCGCCATACGTTAGGTACACCGCAAAGCGATGATGAACTTATTTACGAAGAAGCTGATACAAGTTATTACACGGGTATTAGTAAGAGCAAAGATGGCTCAGAAATATATATTTGGCACAGCAGCACCAATGCCTCTGGTATGTCGGTACTCAGCGCAGATGATAATAAAGCAAAACCTAAGCGCTTAATTGAGCGTGAGGACGACCTAGAATACAGTATTTCAAAGCTTGGCAATACGTATTACATCGTCACTAACTTAAATGCGGTTAACTTTCAGCTTATGAAGGTGGATGTAGATAAAGCGCATGATAAAGCAAATTGGCAAACGGTAATTGCGCCGCGCGATGATATTAAGCTAGAAGGCGTTGATTTATTTAAAGACTACCTTGTATATCAAGAGCGAGAACTGGGTCAGTCGCGCCTTATTGTTCGCCATTTATCGACTGGAGATGAGCACACGCTAAGCTTTAACGACAGTGCCTATACCATTGCAAGCTATGGCAACAACGATATAAACAGCGACAAATTACGTGTTTATTATACCAGTATGACGACACCGGTTTCGTCTTACGATATTGACCTTAAATCGGGTGATAAAACCCTACTTAAACAGCAAGCCGTGTTAGGTGATTTTAACGCAGATAACTATGCCTCGGAGCGTATTTTTGTAGGTGCGCGCGATGGTATAAAAGTGCCGGTAAGCTTAGTGTACCGTAAAGATACATTTAAAAAAGAAGGGACTAACCCGTTATTGCAATATGGTTATGGCTCGTACGGCGCCACCATGGATCCTACTTTTTCAAGCTCACGTTTAAGCTTATTAGACCGTGGCTTTGTGTTTGCTATAGCGCATGTGCGTGGTTCGCAAATGTTAGGACGCCCATGGTATGAAGACGGAAAGTTATTAACTAAAAAGAACACTTTTAACGACTTTGTTGATGTAACCAAATCATTAGTGGCACAAGGTTATGGCGCAAAAGACGAAATATTTGCCTACGGTGGTAGTGCTGGTGGTTTATTAATGGGCGCGGTGGTTAACCAAGCACCAGAGTTATATAAAGGGGTGGTTGCAGCAGTGCCTTTTGTTGATGTAGTCACCACCATGCTTGATGCAAGCATACCACTTACTACCAATGAGTATGGTGAGTGGGGTAACCCAAATGAAAAAGAGTATTACGATTACATGCTGTCGTACTCGCCGTATGATCAAGTCTCAAAGCAAGCGTATCCTAATATGTTAGTGACTACCGGTTTACATGACTCACAAGTTCAATATTTTGAGCCAGCTAAGTGGGTTGCAAAGCTGCGTGACTATAAAACAGATGATAATAAACTGCTGTTTAAAATAGATATGGAAGCCGGCCATGGCGGGGCGTCTGGTCGCTTTAAACGCCTAGAAGATACTGCGCTAAACTATGCATTTATGCTTGATTTAGCCGGTATTAAAAACTAACAAAATCAAAATTAAGTAATGTTCTAAAGGTATAGACGTTGGCTATACCTTTATTTTTTGCGGCAAGTTAAAGCTAAACATAGTGCCTTTGCCCAGCTCACTTTGTACATTTATTTCACTGTCCATAAGTTTTAGTAACCCCTTACAAATAGCCAACCCTAAGCCACCTTGTTGGCGCCCTTCATTATTTGAATTTGAAGCCTGGTAATGCGGATTAAAAATCGCGTTTAGCTCATCATGCTTAATACCCACGCCGGTATCAGAAACCTGCACAAATAATTGCTTTTCATCAATACGCTTAACATTTACAGCTATGCTGCCGCCTTTAGGTGTGTGCCTTATTGCGTTATCAATTAAATTACTTAAAACACGCTCAAGTTTTGCAATATCGGCTACAACAGGAAAATCGCAAATTGCTGGCTCTACCGTTAAGTTAAGGCCTTTTTTCTCGGCGGTTAGAGAAAACTTAGCAATACAATCGTAAATAAGCTCACCTAAATTAAAGGTTTCTTTGTGTATGCTTATTTCACCGTTTTCTAAATGGGCTAATTCAAAAATTTGTTCAATAAGCTGTTTAAGCTGCGCGCAGTTATTAAGGGATACATGTAAGTATGCTTGTTGTTCTTGAGCGCTTAATTGTGACCCCGACTGATTAAGCACCTCTAAAAACCCCTGCAAGGAGGCTAAGGGGGTTCTTAAATCGTGAGATAAGTGAGTAAGCAACTCCTTGCGCTGTTTATCGCTTTGCTCAAGTGCTTTAAATTGCTCGTCAATCCGGGTAACCATGGCTTGAATGTTACGGCCTAAACTGTGCACTTCGTTACTTTTTTGGGTTGAATAGTTGCTGAGTTTGGTATCGGTAAGGCTGTAATTAGCTGCTTCAATATTGCTTACATCACGGGCTAATCGCTGAATAGGGTTGGTAAAAAAGCGCAGTAAAATAAGCATCGCAATCAGTAAAAATGCAAGTGCAGCTCCAAGCCATAATGCGGCAAGCCATAGTTTGTCATTATTTTTAATTGTGTTTAAAGAGGTATCGTAAGCTTCACCGCCAATAATTACATACAAGTACCCTTGCAGCTTATCGTTATTAAAAACAGGCGCTACAGAGAATATTTTTTGCTGCGCTTTATTTCTTGGATCATCACCATAAATTGGCGCTGCAGCTGGGTTGTTAATCAGCTTTTTTAAGGGGGCTAAATTAATATGAGTGCGTTTAACTTTACCAGGCTCTGCTGAGTAAGTGAGGATTTTTCCATTTTCATCTACAAAATAAAACTCAAATGCGGGGCCTAATAACATTAAGGTATGAAATAGGTTTTCTAGGGCTGCGTAGTCGTATACACCCTCTTTTATTAATGGGTTATCTTGTACTAAATGCTCAGCAAGGGCTAAGTGCAGGTTTTGCTCGCCATGATGTTTTGAGGTGAGCTCTAGTTGTTTACTCCAGCTGTAAACGAGTGCACAAATAAAGCAAAATATAACCACCAACGACACCGCTAATTTTTGATACAAAGATAGGTTCATAATAAGGCTCTTAAGTAAGTTGGCTTGGATTTAGTTTGTAGCCAACGCCCCAAACGGTTTCGATAATAGGCGCTTGATGATGTAGCTCAAGTTTGGCGCGTAACCTATTTATATGTGAGTTAACGGTATGCTCGTACCCGCTGTGCTGATACCCCCATACTTTGTCGAGCAATTGCTGGCGGCTAAAAACATGGTTTGGGTGGCGAGCAAAATATACCAGTAAATCAAATTCAGTGGCGGTGAGGTTAAGTGCTTGTTCGTCTAAATAAACTTGATGTGAGCTAAACTCAATATTGAGTGAGCCAATATTTAGCCTTTGTTCGCTGCTCGGGCTGTCGTTTTCGTTATTTTGAATTGCTAGAAGCTGTGAGCGGTGGCGTAATTGTGTTTTAACGCGGGCTTGTAATTCGCGAGCAAAAAAGGGTTTGCAAATATAGTCATCAGCACCCATTTCAAGGCCAATTACACGGTCCATATCGCTACTGAGCGCGGTAAGTAAAATAACGGAAATGGTAGGGTAGTGCTCTTTAATTTTACGGCATAAGCTTAAGCCATCCATTTGTGGCAGGTTTATATCCAGTAAAATAAGCCCGTAAGGTTGTTTTGCTATTTTTTTAAGTGCGAGCTCAGCGCTTACAACATGATCAACATGCAAATTTAACGCAGCAAGTTGAGTTGTTATTAATTGCCCTATTTCTCTGTCGTCTTCTACTACCAGTATTTTTTCGTGCCGCATAGTTAACCTCGTAAAAAAGGGACATCCGTGTCGCCTCACATCCCCATTACAAGCTGTTTTACTGTGTACGAGTGATCACGATTTTTGATACTGGGTTATCAAACTTATGTTCAGCACCTAGTGCAGAGGTTGATAAGCCATCTTGATTAGACACAACACCTGGGTGCATTGTGATTATATCGGCAATATCGTCGCGTATTTCGTTAAACCCTTCGCCGCCAGCAGCGGGACCAGGCACAGTGTCAGCTGTTTCTGTATTCGCCTCCGTACCTGCATCGTAAACGGGCGTCGTTCGTGATATTGAACTGCCTACTTCCAATGTTGATACATCTACAGAACTAAGACCGGTAAAAGCGTCATTTGTATTCCCAAGCATGGCAGCAAAAGATAAATTAAGAACATCTTGTGCATCAACTAAAAGGGTTACAGAGGTTGTTTCGCCAGGGCCAATGCCGCCTTCAGCCGAGGCTGAAGCAAGTGCATTTTCATCGCTAAGGTACTCTTCATTAGCGCCGCTTTCAGCAATCATTTCTAAACCAACAGAAGCCGTCTCACCAAATTTCCATGGTGGGGTTTCATCAAATGCAATGACCGAGAGTGGTGATAGTGGTTGTCCAGCCGTTAAGTTACTAAAAGTGATAGTAAACTCATAAACAACAGGTTCGGGCTCTACAACAACCACAGGTTCTTGCTCTTCAATAGAGTCGTTATTATCGTTATCGCCACATGCGGATAGTGAGCTGGCTAACAGTAAAATAAGCGCACTTTTTTTAAAATTAGAAAGAGATGACATAATTAACTCTCCTATTTAACCGTCACAGTTAATTTTGCAACGGGGTTTAACCATCTGTGTACAGTGTTATTCAAATCACTGTTTCCACCTTCTAGGTCATCATCGCCAAGGGCCCCTGGGTGAATGTGCACCATCGTATTTGTATCGCCAGTTGTAATACCTGTGCCGTTAGTACCAGCTTGGCCGCCCGGCGCAGCAGGGATACCTAATACACCAGGTGCACCCGAGCCTTCTACTACAAGTTCGTTATTTGCTTCTGTACCTGCATCATAACCATTGAGGTAAACAGTGTAGGTGCCTGCTTCTGTTGGAACTTTCCAGCTATCAAGGCCTACAAAGCCATCATTGGTTGGCAGTAACATAGCCGCTACAGATAGGTATTCGTTGCCATCGGTAGTTGTGAGCTCTGCTGTTGCAGACGCCGCGGGTGCTAAAAGGCCTGCCGCTGGGTTTTCTGCAATATCGCTGCTCGATGCTGACGCTTGAGTAACAAGTGCTGATATATCGCCGCCTTCAGCCATTGCTTGCAGTGCAGCAGAGGCTTCGGTTGCAACTTCAAATAGTTTATCTTCGCTATCGTGTGCTGTTATTAGTACCGGTGTAAAGTAAAGGCCTTTAGTAAGGTTAGTAATTTCTACTTCTAGCTCTGCTGCCAATGTTGATTGGCTAGCTACTGCTAAAAGGGTTGCAACTGTAAATGCTGAAGCTTTCATTATTATTTCCTGTAAGTGATGATTCAGACTAAGTATTGAATAACCACCTCAAGAAACTCTCACAAAGTTATCACTTTTTTATCACAGCGGGTTAGGGCGTGTTATTTAACAATATAGCTGCCTCTATATAGACACCTGCTCAATAAAAAGGCAGTATGTATTAACTAATAAGGAGAGCGTAATGGAAGAAAATCAACAGCTTGAGCCGTTATCAAAAGACGAAAAAACATGGGCTATGCTTTGCCATTTAAGCGCTGTAGCCGGTTTTGTTATTCCGTTTGGCTCTATACTTGGGCCATTAGTGGTATGGCTTATTAAAAAAGATGAAATGCCAATTGTCGATTTACACGGTAAAAAATCGCTTAATTTTCAAATTACTATGGCTATAGCTTACTTTGTATGTTTTTTACTAGTCTTTGCCGTAATCGGCCTCGTTTTGCTGCCTTTAGTGGCTATTTTTTCTTTTATCATGGTGGTTTTAGCCAGTATTAAAGCCAACGAAGGGAAAGAGTTTAATTACCCACTGAGTCTAAATTTGATAAAATAAATGACGACCCTTTAATAAACCCAGCTGTATGCTGGGTTTTTACTTTAAGTACTTAATGCTTTATATCACCTTATTTTTTAGTGCGTTTGTGTCCGCTACTTTATTACCAAGTTCTTCAGAAGTGGTACTTGTTACCATGATAAGCCAAGCAAAAGCTAATCTGTGGCTGCTGTGGTTAGCCGCTACTTCAGGTAATGTGCTAGGAAGTTGTGTTAATTATTGGTTAGGAACTCATGTGCTACGTTTTAAGCACAAAAAATGGTTTCCGGTATCGGCCAAGGGGCTTGAAAAAGCGCAATCTCAATTTAAAAAATATGGGGTATATAGCTTACTGTTTGCTTGGCTGCCGATTGTGGGCGACCCACTAACGGTAATTGGCGGCATATTTAAAGTGCGTTTTAGTCTGTTTTTATTATTAGTGAGCATTGGCAAAGGCGCGCGGTATTTAGCCGTTATTGCCCTTGCCAGTGGTGCACAAGCGGTTTTGTAAAGTTACTTTGACCAATCAAGCGTGAGCGAAACTGAGTCGGCAAAGCGCAGTGCATGCGGTTTATCTACTCTGGCTTTTGCGTAATGTACGCTTGGATGTGTATGGCATACTGCAAGTATTTCGGCAACCAGCTTTTCAAGCAACAAAAAGTGCCCTTGCTCTACTAGGTTTATCACCTCTTTGGTGATCACTTTATAGTTAAGCGCTTGGTCTACTTCGTCTGTTTTACAGGCGTCATCAGCAGGGTAGTGAATTTCTAAATTAATCACTACATCTTGCTTTTTTTCCCGTTCTTCTGGGTTAAAACCAATAAATGTACGTAAGCGTAAGTTGGTTACGTTAATAATTGCGTTGGCCATAATTAACCCTTAATAAGCTGTAAAAACTCGTTACGCGTTTTAGAGTCACTTCTAAAGTTACCTAGCATTACAGAGGTACGCATACTTGAGTTTTGCTTTTCTACACCGCGCATCATCATACACATGTGTTTAGCTTCAACAATAACACCTACGCCTTTAGCACCGGTTACTTCTTCAACTGCTTTAGCAATTTGATGAGTAAGTTGCTCTTGTATCTGAAAGCGACGAGCAAACATATCAACAATACGCGCAAACTTAGATAAACCTAGTACTTTGCCATCGGGAATATAAGCAATATGGCAACGACCAATAAAAGGTAATAGGTGGTGCTCACACATAGAGTAAAGCTCTATATCTTGGACAAGTACCATATCGTCAGCGTCTGAGCTAAATACCGCATTATTGGTAATTTCATCAAGCGTTTGACGATACCCTTTGGTTAAATACTCCATGGCTTTTGCTGCACGTTTTGGTGTGTCGAGAAGACCTTCTCGGCCTGCATCTTCACCCACAGCGGTAATAATTTTTTGGTAGCTTTGCTTTAAATCGTCATGCATAAATTTCTCAGTTTAATGTGTGTTCTACTTTAAATGGCGGCCGCCATCAACAGGCAAAGCGCGGCCTGTGATGTAGTGGCTGCGCAGTAATAAATCAATACTATTAATAATTTCTTGGCAACCTGGCTCTATACCCATAAGAGATTTTTTAAGGGTTTTAGCACGGTAAGCCTCGTCATCGTGCTGATTAAAAATAATCAACGATGGCGCAACCGAATTCACCTTTATGTTTGGTGCGTACTTAGCGCTTAACGACTTGGTTAAGTTATCAAGTGCAGCCTTACTTGCGGCATAGGCAATGTGCTTTGGGCTACCTGTTTCAACAACGTAATCGGTAAGATGAATAATGTCAGCCGGTGTGCGAGCATCAGCTTGGTATGCCATTAATAGCTGTGCACAGGCATTATTAATTAAATACGGTGTTTTGGCATGAATGCGCATCATGTTATCAAACAAACTCGAAAAATCAGGGTTACTGGCTTCGCAGTCCCAGCTGGAGGCATTGTGCACAATGGCACGTAAAGAGTGAGTTTGCTGTTTGAGTGTTTCAATAAAGCTAGCTATACCGGCATCGCTGCTAAAGTCGGCGTGTATACATACGGCGCCTTGTTGTTCTAAGTCGTCGACTGCATCGTGGCGCGTACGATAGGTAATAATAATAGCTTGGCCTTGCGATAAAAAGTGCTTAGCAAGCGCAAGGCCAATACGTTGACCAGCGCCTGTTATTAAAATAGGAGATGTCATGTAATGCAGTTTTCTCTTTGGCAGGCGTTAAAATTAACTATAAATCAATTTTTTGTTTTACGTAACAATACGGTGAATAGATCAGCTAGTGCATATGCAGCACTAGCTGTTTAGCCGTTATAAATCATCGTAAATAGTCGGAATGGGTTGGCGCTTATGCTGAGTGCGAACATAAATATCAGTTAGCTTTTGCTCAACCTCTGCAGCCACCGGCTTGCCTTCTAAAAAGTCGTCAATTTGATCATAGCTCAGTCCTAATGCTTCTTCATCGGTGAGGCCTGGGCGGTCACTTTCTAAATCAGCTGTTGGGGCTTTTGTTACTAATAGCTCTGGCGCACCTAAGGCAGTTGCAAGTGCGCGAACTTGACGTTTTGATAAGCCAAATAATGGGGCTAAATCGCATGCGCCATCACCAAATTTGGTGTAAAAACCAGTAATGTTTTCAGCGCTGTGATCGGTACCTACAACGAGGCCTTGGCAAAAACCAGCTATTTCGTATTGCGCTACCATGCGTTGGCGTGCTTTTACATTACCTTTTACAAAGTCAATTTTAGCTTGCTCAGGTAGCTCTTCACCACTGCCTACTACCGCCGCCATAGCTTGCTCGTGTAATGCATCGGCAGCAGGTTTTACGTTGACGGTCATGCGTTTACTTGGCTTGATAAAATCAACGGCCATTTGCGCTTCGTCTTCATCTGCTTGTACACCGTATGGCAAACGAACCGCAATAAATTGGTACTTATTAGTGTTTTGCTCTGCGTTTAGTTCATCTACGGCTAATTGGCACAAGCGCCCGCAGGTCGATGAGTCAACACCGCCGCTAATTCCAAGCACTAGCGATACACTATGGGCTGCCACTAAACGTGCTTTTATAAAGTTAACTCGACGGGTAATTTCGGCGTTTACATCAATAGTTGGCTGAACTTTCATTTCAGCCATAATTTCGGCGCGCATGGCCAGCTCCTCGTTATTTAATAAGTTGTTTTTAAATAGGCTTACATTATCTGGTTTAGTGGTTATTAATTAAAGTCCTAAATGTGCTTTTATACGGCTAAGCTCGGCTTTTAGTTCCTCAATTTCTGCAAGTAACTCGTTAATTTCATCGTTTTTAACTTCTGCGACTTCTGTAGCTGGCACTGGGCTTGGCGCTACTGCTGGGTCAGCAAAAAGGTGCATGTAGCGACTTTCTCGTTTGCCGGGCTCGCGCTCAAGCTTTGTTACGTAGTCATCTTTTGCTAACGCGCTCAGGGCAGTTTCTACTTCGCTAACGTTTGTAAAGTCAGCTAGGCGAGCGCTGCGCGTTCTTAGCTCACCGGGTGTTTGTGCGCCGCGTAACAGCAGTAAACATATAATTGCCCGTTGCTGCGTGCTCAACTGTAAGCTACTAAATTCTGTATTACAAAAACGGTGATCGTATTTATTAACTCGTCCCGAAAGCCCTTCGTCTAGCGTTACAAGGCGCTGACTTATGAGCTCATCCAGTGTTTGTTGCACCTCACTTTCGCTCAAGTTTACAACAGGGTCTCGATTTGATTTTTGGTTACACGCATTCGTCAGTGCGTTCAACGACAGTGGATAATGCTCGGGCGTAGTGCTTTGTTTTTCTAAAAGGCAGCCAATAACGCGCTGCTGATTTGCTGATAAATGCATGGCTTTTCTTTATTAGTAAACAGTATTTTTAGCTTACACCTTTATTGTGTACCAAGCCATTGTTGTAATTTAGGTTCTAGTGCTGCGGAATCTAAAGGTTTGGTTAAATAATCGTTCATTCCTGCATCGAGGCACTTCTCTTTGTCGCCCTGCATTGCGTTTGCCGTTAAAGCAATGATTGTAATATGTTTATTATGCTTGCCCGCTTTGCCTTCGCGTATAGCTTGCGTGGCTTGGTAGCCATCCATCACGGGCATTTGGCAGTCCATTAAAACTAACTGGTATTTTTTGTCTTGGCTGCTGTTTAGCTTATCTAGTGCATCTTGGCCGTTTTGTGCAATATCAAAGGTAAGCCCAACTTGTTTTAACAACGCTGAGGCCACTACCTGATTTACTTTGTTATCTTCGACTAAAAGCACTTGTGCGTGCGCTGATATTTCTTTGGGCTTTTCGGTTAACTCATTTTGCAGTTGTGCTTGGCGCTGTTGTTGCTCAATGTATTTATCGTTAGTGAGTGAATCAAATAAATCTGATGGGGTGAGCGGTTTAAATATCAGGCAGTCTATATTTATGCCAATGTTGTTATGCTCTTGCGAATAACTCATCGGTGCCATAACAACCAGTTTGCTTTGCTTGGTGGTTACTCTGTTTTTTAATGTATTTATTTGTGGGTGCGCAGCTTGCTCAAAAAAATGATAATCGACTAGCAATGCATCTGGCTGGGTATCGCAGTTATCAAAATAATTAATGATGCCGCTATAGTCATTTAAAATATTAACGTGTGCGCCCCAAACGCGTAATTGTTTGGCGGCAATATTGGCGTTAAGTGTGCAGGCATCAATAATTAAAATATGTTTGTTATTAATTAAGTGGCTGGGTAAATCTTGCGCTTTAGTTAAACGTGGCTGTATTTTTATAGAAAACGAAAAAGTACTGCCTTCATTTAGCATGCTGGTTACGCTTACTTCGCCTTCCATGAGTTCACAAAGCTGCTTAACAATAGCTAGGCCAAGGCCTGTGCCGCCAAACTGGCGGGTGGTTGAGGCATCGGCCTGAGTGAATGAGTCGAATAAAGTTTTTTGTTTTTCTGCGTCTATTCCTATGCCGGTATCAATAATAGAGCAATGTAAAAAACTGCCATCGGTGGTTTCATCTATCTGCGCGGTCACCAGAATTTGCCCATCAATAGTAAACTTAACGGCATTGCCAATCAGGTTATTTAAAATTTGACGCAACCTATTCGGATCGCTAATTATTTCGCTGATAGTAATTTGGGTGGCATCTAAAATGAGATTGGTATTATTTTGCTCCACTTTAAGCGCAAACGACTCAACAACTTCACCAAGTAATTTAGGTAAGTTAAATTGCACATTTTCTATATCAAGTTTACCTGCTTCAATTTTAGAAAAGTCTAAAATGTCGTTAATTATATTTAACAGCGACTGAGCTGAAGATTGTGCAAGCTCAATATGGTGCTCCTGCTGTTGGTTGAGCTGAGTGCGCTTGATAATATTTAGCATGCCCAGTACGCCGTTCATGGGGGTTCTTATTTCGTGGCTCATACTGGCTAAAAATTCACTTTTAGCCATTACAGCTTGCTCTGCAGCTTCTTTGGCGGTGACTAGCTGTTGCTCTGTTTCAATACGTTGCTGACTTGAATGCAAGCTGCCCACGAGGGCGGCTACAGCAATTAAAAAGCTTTCTTCGTTACGTGACCACGGGCGCATTGAAGCACATTGCTCAGCGCATACTATGCCAATGGAGCCACTTCCCGCCGGTATGATTGCGCACAGCATGGCATTAATATTGAGCGGCGCAAAGTAATGCGCTTTAAGGGGTTTTAGTAGTGGGTGATTTTGGGCATCACTGGTGCTAAACACTGCGTGTTTTTCTATGGCTTCAAAAAAATCTGGCGCCTCTTTTTTAAGCCATACCGCATTATTATTACCCATTCTGTTTTCAATATTATGGGCTGCTATAGGACTCAATGAGGTTTTTGAGCTATTAAAAAACCAAATACTGGCTTGCTCAATGTTTAATGCATGGCAAATAGATTCAGTAATAACTTGTTTAGATTGGCTTAATTGGCCACTTAAAATAAGGTCGTTGGCTGTAAGCGACGCTAAAATTTCGTTATGTAGGGCAATTTTGCTGTTTTCAAGCTCAATACGCTTACGGGTATCAATATTTTGCAATGAGCCAAATATTCTTACACAGCGCTCGTTTTTTCGCTCAGCTTCACCATGAATAAGCACCCACATTTCGCGCCCTTCAGAGTCAATTACTTCAAGTTCGGCTTCGTAACTTTTGCCTTCTTTAATTGCAGATTCAACCAGCTGAGTGATACGTTCTCTGCTTTCACCGGCTTTAAAGTAATTTAAATTTGTAGGCCAAGTAGGCTCTTTATTTAGCGGGTACTTAAATATTTTTTTGGTCATATCTGACCAATACACTTGTTTGGTTTCTAAATTAAATGACCACGCCCCAATTTGGGCAAGATCACTCATTGCCTCCAGCATTTTTTCGTTTTGTTGCTGGCGGTTTAGCATTTTTAAAAAGAATAAGAACGCCCATATTAGTAATCCGCAAATAATTATAATGGCGATTCTAAGCGGCCATATAGTTGAAGGTGCGGGGCTCCAACCTTCTTTAGGGGCTACGTATAATTGCCAGCTTCCCCCTTGAAAATTGAGCGTAAAATCAAGCGGCTCTTGTGAGGTTATATTGTTATTGCCATAAAAAAACTCGCCTTTTTTTCCTAAACCATGACGCCCTTGAATAGCAATGTTGTAGTTTTTTTCAAGCTCTTTTATGCCTGAGTTTTTGTATACTTTTTCAATGTCGAGCACTACCGATAACAACCCCCAAAAGCGGTTTTCGGGCGGAATATAAACAGGCACTCTGGCAATAAGGGCAATGTCGCCTTGCACTAGTTTAAGTGGTCCTGCCATAACAATAGTATTGGTATCACGGGCTCTAATGGCATCTAGGCGTTGGTTTTTGTTTTCTAAAAAGTTTAAGCCAATGGCTTTTTCGTTACCTTTTAGTGGGTAAGACATACGAATTATCATGTCGGGTGCACCACCAATATGGCGCAGCTCACTGGAGGTTTTAAACAAAGGCGCGGCAATTTGCTCAAACCGTGCTTGTTGTAACTCAGGTTCAGCTGATACAGCAACCGCTAATCCACGAACAAGCTGAATGTTTGATACCAAGGTGGCTTCGAGTTGTGCACGGTATGTACTTACTTGAGATAAAATTTGTAGGCGGTGGGCGTCTTTTGCGCGATTGTAGTTAATTCTATCTAACACAATGCTCACTAATATTATTAGCGTAAGCGATAACCAAAAGGTCAGCTTATAGTTGCTAATAGTGTTTTTTTTGTTGTTATTTTTTGGCGGCATTGGCTAAGTCATGCTGTTATTTTAGGCAATTTAACTATAGCTAATTTATTGTATAAATAAAAACGGCGCTGATAAATTAGCGCCGTTTTATTTTTATAATTAGTAGTTTAACTATTAAGCATCGGTTACTTCACGTGCCCAATGGTTTTGCTTAGCGACATGTAACTTACGGTAACCATCAAGTAGTGCTGCATGCTTTTTAAAGCCTTCAAGCGATAAACCAGGGAAGGTTAAACCATTAAATAATTTACGGCCTTCTGCTATTTCAATAGCCAGCGTTACGTTATCGCTGCCAAACATTAAACCCAGTGCATCTTGGTAGTCGGCGTAGTCGCGCTCGTCATCGTATTTAATTTCAAGAATGGCTTTTAAACAGCGGAAGTGGCGCATTGCATCTTCGTTTACTTGGCCTGTGTGTAGTATCCAGTCTACCCAATCAATGGCTTCTTCGTTGCCTGCGGCTAAACATAAGTGCGCTTTAAGCTCACCAATACGCAGTGTATGCCATGGTGTGTCGGCATCGGTGGCAAGGCCAATAAATTCAGCAGCACGGATAATATCGCTGTGGCCTGCTTCTTCTAGGCTGTCGTAAATGTCCATCCACTGCTGCGCATTGTACTGATCAAGCGATAGGAATGCTTCACGGAATTTAGCGCCTTCGTTGTTGTTACGCCAAATTAGTTCATCTACTGGGTAAATGTCTGACATACCTGGTACTAAAATACGACATGCATACACGTTTAAGTGTGTGTAATCCATAATGTAAATGTCGTGGCCCATGCTGTGAATTAAGTCAGTACAGAAGTTGTATTCTTGCTCTGTAGTACCGCTAAAGTCCCAATGAACAAAGTCAAAGTCAGCGTCAGCACGGAAAAAGTCATGCGAGATTAAACCGCTTGAGTCGATAAAGTGCAGCTCAATGTTTTCAGGCGTTGCAACTTCATCGTTGTCAAAAGTAGCTGGTTGGAACACATCAAGTTGATCAAGGCGACGACCTTGTAGTAACTCAGTAACGGTACGCTCAAGTGCAACTTCAAATGATGGGTGAGCACCAAATGAGGCAAACACAGAGCCATCAACAGGGTTAATAAGCGTTACGCTCATTACAGGGTATTTACCGCCAAGTGATGCATCGGCAATACGTAAATGAAAACCATGGCTGCGTAGCTCTTCACACGCTTCGTGAATTTTAGGGTATTGCTTTACAACCTCTTCAGGGACGATAGGTAAACAAATACCTTCTGCGATAATACGGTTTTTAATGGCGCGCTCAAATACTTCTGATAGCCCTTGTACACGTGCTTCAAACTTAGTATTACCAGCGCTCATGCCGTTAGAAACAAAAATATTACCAATTACGTTTACCGGAATGTATACGTCTTGGTTATCGCGTTGGCGCGTGTATGGCAATGTACAAATGCCGCGCTCGTTATTACCTGAGTTAAAGTCAAAAAGGTGTGAGGCATTAAGCTCACGCTCTGGGTCAAAGTAATCCCAAAGGCTTTCGTCCATTATGCCCTCTGGCACTTCATTGCCTTCAACTTTAAACCATTTCTCATTTGGATAATGAGTAAAGTCGCTGTTTGCAAATTCTTCACCTAGGTAAAAGTCGGCAAAAAAGTAATTACAGCTTAATCGTTCAAAGTATTCACCTAACGCAGAGGCGATAGATGCTTTATCGGTTGCGCCTTTACCATTGGTAAACATTACACCGCAGTCGCTGTCTTTTATATGAACTGAATAACAGTTAGCTACAGGGTTAAGCCAAAGTGCTTCTTCAACATTGATGTTTAGCGCTTTTAACTTGTTTTGCATGGTAGAGATAGACGATTCTAGGTCGCGGTCTTTACCTTTGATAAATGTTTTTTCAGTCATATGAGTCTCAACTAGATCTGCACAAAATGTGGAATGGCTATTATCGTGGATTTTGATGTTTATTTCACCCTTTGCGAGTAAGAACATTATTATTTAATAAAACTATGGTTATTATATGTGCAACAAATGGTGCAAAGGACAAATTAATGTTTAAAGTAATCAAATGGCTAGTATCACTCGTTGTGGTTTTAGGGTTAGCTGGCACAGCGCTTGTATATGGCGTATTAAGTTTAAGTATGCCCACACTTGATGGTAAAGGCCAAAGTACAGCAATTAATAAGCCGGTTACTATTTCGCGTGATGCGCTAGGGCAGGCGGTTATAAAGGCCGAAAACCGCAATAGCGCGGCATACGGGCTAGGCTATGCGCATGGGCAAGACCGTTTTTTTCAAATGGACCTATTAAGACGTAACGCCGCAGGTGAGCTTAGTGAGTTATTTGGTCAAGCGGCCCTTGGGCTTGATAAAAAAATGCGCTTTCATCAATTGCGAAAACGCAGCCGCGCTATATTAAACACCTTACCCGAAAGCGATAAACAACTATTAAACAGCTACGCCCAAGGTGTAAACGAAGGGCTGGCACAAGTTGGCTTTGCAAGCTTTGAGTATTTACTTACAGGCGGAGCGCAAAAACCATGGCAAAGTGAAGATAGCCTATTAGTTATATTTAGCATGTACCTTGATTTGCAAAGTGCCACCTTTGAGCGAGATGAAGCTCTCATACATATTGAGCAAGCATACGGGCAACACATGGTTGATTTTTTAACACAACCTAGCCAATACCAAGCGGCGCTTGATGGCAGTAAACTTGCCCCGTTTACAGGCACCATTCCTCAACTTCCAGAGCAAGCACAGCACACGGTTAAAAATATTCAGGCAAACCAAGAGCGCGGCAGCAATAACTGGGCAGTAACCGGTGCGCATACCCAAACGGGTGCAGCCATGCTCTCTGACGATATGCATTTATCTATGGCGGTGCCGGTTATTTGGTACAGGGCACAGCTTAATTACACGCAAAATGGCGAGCAAGCTCAAGTAACTGGCGTATCGCTACCTGGCGCACCCGCTATTGTGGTGGGTACCAATAATAAAATCGCTTGGGGCTTTACTAATGGCTACATAGATACCGCTGATTGGATAGCGCTAAATGATGACAGTAAAACATGGCAAGTCAATGAGCCTATCGCACTGCCTAATGGCGACGTGGACGATTACTCATTAACCATGAGCGAATACGGCCCAGTAAAATATATAAATAAACAGCCTTATGCACTTAGCTGGGCTGCACACCAACTTTATGCTGTAAACATGGATCTGCTAAAACTAGAGCAAGCCACTAGTGTAGATGATGCGCTAGATGTAGCAAGCGATGTGGGTATTCCTGTACAAAATTTAATGGTGGTAGATAGCCAAGGCAGTGCTGCATGGCAACATATTGGGGCTATACCGGCGCGTAAAACACCGAGTGAGCTAAGTGTTAATGCAAACGAATACTCACCCGACTGGCAGCAAAATGAGCATCAGCGCCCTTATGTTAAAAACCCGCGAAATGGGCGATTATGGACAGGTAATTCCCGCGTGGTGTCGGCCACTGATAATGCACGCTTTGGTAATGGCGGGTACGCGCTAGGGGCACGTTCAAGCCAAATTCGTGATAGATTATTTGAAAAACAAAGCTTTGCTGAGAGCGACTTTTACGCGCTACAGCTTGATAACCAAGCCCGCTTTTTAACGCCATGGCACACATTGCTACTTAATCAGCTTAAAAAAGACAAAGCCAAAAACGCACAGTACATAAGTGCACTTGAAAACTGGCAGCAATGCGCATGTGCAAGCTCGGTAGGTTATACCTTAGTTAAACACTACCGCAGCACATTAATTAATACCGTATTTACAAGCATGGAGAACAAACTCAATGAGCAAGACGCCACGCTTAAATATGTAAAACGCGATCTAGAACCAGCTATATGGCAGCTTATTAAGGATAGGCCGGGCTCATGGGTAAACCCTGAGTATAAAAATTGGGACGAGCAGTTATTAGGTGCATTTAGCCAAACAGTGACAGCACTTGGGGCTGAGTATGGGGATAACTTACAAAATTGGCAGTGGGGTAAAGTAAATGCGCTTAATATTGAGCACCCGTTTGCTAAACAAATGCCCATACTGGCTAAGCTTTTAAATATGCCTGTAGCGCCAGCTTTTGGCGATAGCTACATGCCCGCCGTACAAGGCAAAAGCTTTGGTGCATCGCAGCGCTTTATTGCCCAACCTGGGCATTTAGAAAACGCCATTATGGCAGTGCCCGGTGGGCAGTCGGGGCATCCGCTATCCGCGTTTTATCGTGCAGGCTTTAGTGACTACATTGAAGGTAAGCACACGCCTTTACTACCACAAACGCTAATACATCAAATAGTGATAGAGCCAGCACTATGAACTAAATTACAGTTAATCACGTTCTATATAATCATTAATAAATCAACAGAGAACTAAAATGAAAAAAATACTACCCGCATTAATAACAGGCTTATTACTTAGCAGTGCAACACATGCAGATGAAACCCCGGTAACGGCAGAAAAACTAAGCGACAGTGTGTATGTACTGTTTGGCCAAGGCGGTAACATTGCCGCAAGTGTAGGGGAAGATGGCATTTACATTATTGATGACCAATTTGCTAAGCTTTCAAACGACATTAAAAAAACCATTAGCGATTTAAAACCCGGTAGTGCAGAGTTTGTAATTAATACGCATCATCATGGCGACCACACTGGCGGCAACGAAAACTTTGCCAAAGCCGGTGCGCATGTCATTGCGCACGACAACGTACATAAGCGATTAGAAGAAAAACACGGTGCAAACTCAGATTACCTGCCACGCATTAGCTTTGGCCACGATTTAAAACTGCATTTTAATAACGAACACGCCCATGTAGTGCACTACGCCCATGCACATACCGACGGTGATTCGGTGATATTTTTTAATAACGATAACATAGTGCACATGGGCGATATTTACTTTAACTTTGGCAGCTTACCGTTTGTAGATGTAGATAGCGGCGGCAGTGTTGATGGAATACTAGCAGCCGTAAATGACGTTATTAAGCAAATAGATGAGCGCACCATAGTGATACCCGGGCATGGGCCGGTAAGTGACCGTTCAGGGCTGGTAACGTATGCTAAACTTGTTAAAAAAGCCAAAGATTTAATGCTAAAAGCAATGCAAAATAACGCAAGCTTAGAGCAAGTAATTAAAGCCGATCCATTGGCAGAGCTTGGCCTTGAATACGCAGGCTGGTTGCCAAAAGAGAAAGTGACTACACTTTTTTATCGCAGCTTAAAGTAGTACGCGTAACGTAAAAAACATGATACAAAGCTGAGTGTACTTTAGCGTACATTCGGCTTTTATTTTATTATGCCCAAAGGAGTTGTGTATGTCGGCAGAAAAAACCCACCTAGAAATTTGTAACTTAACAAAAGAGCAGTATCCGCAAATTAAAACTTTGATGGATCAGGCTTATCCCGATTTAGGTGGCGCGTGGCCAAGCCATACTATTTTTAGATTGATAGATCAGTTCCCTGAAGGGCAAATAGGCATTGTAGATGATGGCGTGCTGGTGGGCTTAGCACTAAGCGTGCAAGTAGACTACGCGCGTTTTTCAAATCCTCACACATACGAAGACATAGCCGATGGGCACGACCGGGTATTTAGTGACTCCGATGGCGATGCGCTATACGGTTTAGATGTAGCAATTAGCGAAACCCACCGAGGCATGCGCTTAGGGCGCAGATTATACGATGCCCGTAAAGAGTTGTGCCGCCAATATAACTTGCGCGCTATTTTAGCCGGTGGCCGTATTCCGCGTTATTACAATCACAGCAGTGAAATGACGCCAATGGAATACATTGAAAAGGTTGACCAAAAAGAGCTTTACGATCCAATTTTAAGTTTTCAGCTTTCTAACGACTTTCAGGTAAAACGGTTACTTAAAAAGTACCTGCCGGAGGATCAAGAGTCTGTAGGTTACGCCACCTTGCTTGAGTGGAATAACATAATGTACGAGCCAACCGATACCGTGCTCGAATCAACTAAATCGATAGTGCGTATAGGTGCGGTGCAATGGCAAATGCGCTGTGTAGAGTCGGTTGACGAAATGCTAAAGCAGGTAGAATACTTTGTAGATACGGTATCTGACTACAAAAGCGATTTTATATTATTTCCGGAATTTTTTAACGCGCCACTTATGGGTTTAGGCGATCAGAATAATCAAACCGAAGCTATCCGCTATTTAGCCGAATATACCGAAACATTTAAAAACGCGATGTCGCGTATGGCAATAGAATATAACGCCAATATTATTACCGGCTCTATGCCGCTTGCCGAAGACGATAAAATTTATAACGTAAGTTACTTATGCCACCGTAGCGGTAAAATAGACGAGCAGCGAAAAATACACATAACCCCGCATGAGCAAAATGATTGGGTGATTCAAGGCGGCGACAAAATTGCCGTGTTTGATACCGATGCTGGGCGTGTAGGTATTCAAATTTGTTACGATGTAGAGTTCCCTGAGCTTTCGCGCATATTAGCCAAGCAGGGGCTTGATATACTCTTTGTGCCGTTTTGGACCGATACTAAAAATAGTTATTTACGGGTTCGCCATTGTGCGCAAGCGCGCGCAATCGAAAACGAATGTTATGTGGTTATTGCAGGTTCAGTGGGTAACTTACCTGAGGTAGAAAGCCTAGACGTACAGTACTCGCAATCGGCAGTGTTGACCCCGTCTGACTTTTCTTTTCCGCACGATGCAACATTAAATGAAGCCACACCTAATACCGAGATGTTATTATTCAGCGACCTTGATATGGATAAGCTAAAAATTCTTCATAGCGAAGGTACGGTGCGCAATTTAAAAGATCGCCGCGAAGATTTATACGACGTAATTTTGAAAAAGAGAGATGTTTAATGGCATGGGTTTATTTAGTCATTGCCGGCTTGCTTGAAATAGGCTGGCCAATTGGTTTAAAAATTTCACAAAATCCCGACACACGCTGGCAGGGTATAGTAATGGCCATTGCATTTTTAACAGCCAGTGGTTTTATGTTGTGGCTTGCACAAAAGCAAATATCAATGGGGACGTCCTACGCCGTATGGACCGGAATAGGTGCTGCGGGTACGTTTTTAGTGGGTATATTACTTTACGGTGATGCAGCCACGTTTGGCCGTATTGCTGGTGTACTCATGATCATTTGCGGTGTGATAACGCTAAAAATTAGCTCTTAAGAAGAGCGCTTAATACTCGCTTTAAAAGTTATAAGCAGCCTATAGTAGCGCAGGTTTAAAAGCCTGCGCTTTTTTATGTTCTCAATTTGGTAGCATTACTAAAACAGCGGCAATGGCTATAAGTATTAAGCCCGCGGTATCTTGCTTTTTAAGTGGCTGTTTGAGCCAAAGTACAGCAATTAGCATGGTAAAAAATACCTCTACCTGACCAAGCGTTTTAACATACGCTACGTGCTGTAAACTCATCGCGCTAAACCAGCCAATAGAGCCTACACAGCTAAAAGTACTAATTGCGGCAGTGGTGCCTTTATATTGCCAAAGTTTGCCAACAGTGTGTGGCTCTTTTAGTAATAAATAGCCAAGTAATATAAGCGTTTGTAGGCTTATTACAAATAGTAAAACCCATGCAGCTGAGTGCGGAAACAATAACCCTGAATTTAAGCTCGCTTCACGCACCCACAGCGATGTAAGGGCAAAGCTGGTACCACAGGCAAGGCCAAGTAACGCTGTTTTAGCATCAAAGTGTTTTACGCTGGTTATGCCGCTAAGTAAAAGCACCGCAATAGCGCCTAAAAATACACCCAGCCAACCAAGAAGGCTAAGCGCAGAACCAAAAAACAATACCCCTAAAATAGCCGCTACTAACGCCTCACTTTTAGCAAGCCCTGCACCTATGGCGTAATTATTCATTTTAAACAGCTTTACCATTAAGCCGGTGGCGAGTATTTGCATAACACTTGCGCCAATAACAAACCCCCAAAAGGCATTATTAAAGGTAGGCATGGCTGTGTCTTTATATTGATACAAGCCATACAAATACACTGCAGCAATAGGGCCGGCTAAAATAAAGCGCGAAAGGGTTACGCCAGCCACACTTGCATGTGCGCTTAATTTACTTTGTAGGGCATTTCGCCATGCTTGCATAAAGGCGGCTAAAAAAGTGAAAAAGATCCAGGTCATGGGGGTCGTCGGTAAAAAAATAAGGTCTATAAGTTAACAATCTTTAGTTATTAATGCGATGCATTAAGGGTGATAGTGAATATTCATCACCTGCGACATTATGCCGCACTGCTTTATAGGTAAACTTAGCTATAGTAAGTATGATGTTATTGTTTAGCCGCCTGCGTATGTCATAAAACGTGTTGGCGGCTTTTTTGTGTATGTGTGTTATATGTATTGGTTAAATAACTAGGTTTTAAAATAAGAGAATAAATTATGACAACATTAGTAGTATGCGCATTACTTGCTGTATTAATGCCTTATTTTGCAAAAATACCAGTGGCCATTGCAATGGCAAAGCTTGGCCAATACGACAATAAACACCCGCGTTCTCAACAAGCAAAATTAACGGGCTTTGGTGCGCGGACGCTCGCTGCTCATCAAAATTGTTTTGAATCACTTGCAGTGTTTGCCGTTGCTATTGCGGTGGTACTGGGAACTAACTCGGTAAATGCAGTAACCGAAACCTTGGCGGTTACTCATATAGTTTCGCGTACTTTGTATTGCATTTTTTATTGGTTGAACTTAGATATTATACGTTCGCTTGTATGGTTTATTGGCTTAGGCACTGCCATTGCCATGATTGTAGTGAGTATTTAATTTTATTGTTAAAACCACAAAGCAAGCGGCCTAAAAGGGCGCTTGCTTTGTGCTCTTGCATCACTTATTAGCCTTAATGCGATACTTTAATTCGCTCTATTAAATCGGTATTAGCAACCTCGCTGTTTATGGTAAAATCGAGCTGTACAAGTACATCATTAAAGCCTACCTCAGAGATTTTATACTCCCACTTTGCCAGCGCTTCCTTAGCTGATTTATCAAAAACGTCTGACGGCTTAGATTGAATGACACTAATGTTTTTTGTTCTGCCATTGGCGGCTATATCATACTTTAATACAACCGAGCCGCTAATGCCTTGCTTAGCTGCTTGGGCTGGGTAGACAGGTTCAATGCGTATTGTTGGTGAAATATGATCCTCTTTCGTTATTTCAGTTTGGGGCTGTTTTGCAATGGCTAAACCGCTAAGCATGCTTGTTGCTATTAGCAGTAAGCCACCTTTGGCAAGGCGAGAGTGATTGCCACTGTGCTTTATATTGGTAAGTCGTTGTAACATGGTTTTTTTATCTCCGTAGTGTGAATAAGCCATTAGGCCTGCGGGCGTTGCTGCCGCGCAGTTAACTAAGGCTTTACTGTATAAAATGTGTTGGTGTGTGGTTTTATTGGCAAGTACCCGCTGATCACAAGTTAGCTCCTGCAAGCGTCTAAAGCTTGCGTAAGCCATCCAAGCGAGCGGGTTAAACCACATTAAAATAGTAGTCAGTAACAGCAGGGCATTTATTAGGTTATCTTTGCGTTTTATGTGCACAGCCTCATGCTCTAAAATAAGTGCCAAAGTGGCTTTATCAAACTGGGTTTTGTAATTACTAGGCAGTATGAGCTTACTTTGTAAAATACCCACCACCATTGGCGATGCAATATGATTACTGGTATAGGTTTTAATGTGTGAGGTTAGAGTGTGTTCGCTATTAATTAAATAATTGAGCTGCAGGTTTTTTATAAAGCGAATATGCACAACAAACGCTATGCTAAACAGCACTAGGCTAACCACTACATAAAGCACGGCCCAATTTAGGCCTAAGTTATTAATAAGGGGTTGGTTAGGCGTTATTAAATAATGGCTAATGGCGCTATTTTGCAGTGGCTTAATGTTACTTGGTAAGTTTGCAACCAGTAACGATACGGGGATTAGCCATACTAATTTATACACAAAGCCTGGGCCAAGCAGCCTTAAACTAAAACGCTCACATATAATAAACCCGCCAAGCATTATGCTGAGTAATAATTGCTGCTCTAGTAACCAGTTAAACAGGGTTTGAATATCCATAGCCACTCCTTACTTTTGGTTTTTTTCCCAGTCATCAATGACCTTTTTTAGCTCGTTTATATCTTGCTGCGAAAGCTGCTCTGATTTAGCAAACCCGCTTACCAGCGGCGCTATGCGGCCACTAAAAAAACGCTCAATAAAGTTTTTGCTTTCTTTTAATGTGTAGTCGGCGCGCTCCATACAAGGAGTATAAATATATTGACGGCCGTCTTTTTCAAAGGTCAGTGCGCCTTTTTTAACTAATCGACCCAGTAGGGTTTTAATGGTTTTTTCGTGCCATTGTTTGTCATCGCTTAAGCGCTCAATAATTTGGCTGGCGGTTGCTGGGTAATTAATCCAAAGCACATCAAGCACGTCGAATTCTGCTTTTGATAACTCAATCATTTTATTGCCTACAAATGTAATCTTTAATTTAAGACTACACCTGTAATCTATTTTTGCAAGGTTATTTTTTAACTTTTTTGTGCGCTATTTAAACGAAGGTTAGATTTTTGAAATATCAGTTTTATTAATTTGTATGTAGTGGTTTTCAGGTAGGTTTAGGTTTGAAAGAGCAAGTTCGCTAAATTGTGCCCGATATAAATCAATTACTTTAAAGCCGCAGTAATGCGCCATTTTACGTATTTGTCTGTTAAGCCCTTGCTTTAAAATAATACTAAACTGGTTGTCAGCTATTTTTGTTACTTCACACGGTAAGGTTACTTGTTTATCTACGGGGATTCCTGCGGCCATTTTTTCGCAAAACGCGTTATTAATAGGTTTATCTACCGTGACTAAATAACGTTTAGGCTGGTGGAAGTCAGGGTGAATAAGTTGATTACAAAAATCTCCGTCGTTGGTCAAAATAAGCAAGCCACGAGAGTCTTTATCTAATCGGCCAATGGGGTAAACCCGAGTGAGGGTAGGTAAATGGTGAATAAGGCTGGCAGGGTCATTTTCATTTAATTTGCAGTCAATACCTACAGGCTTGTGGTACGCAAAATAAACCAAATCGGCAGCCCCTTTAACTGCTTGGCCATTAACTATTACGTCGTCTTGCTCATTAACGTGATCAATATGATTCGCTGGGCGATTATTTACAGTCACCACACCTTCATCAATTAAACGCGATGCCTGTTTTCGTGAGCACACACCAGCGTGAGCAATGTATTTAGCGAGTCGAATTTTATTGCTCATAAGCTTAAAAGGCAGTGATGTAATAATTTGATCGCGATTATAGCAAAGGTGCGTATCTATAAAGTTACTTTTTATTAAAAGGCGATTGTTATGGGTATGAAATTTTCTGAGTTAAAAAGGCACGAACCATTACAAAAAGTGGTCGCGCACTCCCTTGAAATGGCGCTCTATCAGGTGTCTGTCATTATAAATAACGTAGAGTATTACGTTACTGAAGAAAATGGCGAGTTTGTTAAAGCGCTCAGCCCGCTGCATATTCAAAAACGTTTTGAAAAAATAGCCTACGCCGAAATGGTACTGCGCCATACTAGCGCTTACGATGAAATGTGCGGCCAACCCGAAAAAACAAGCAGCAATTTGCTAGAAGTACCTTATGGAAAAAATAACCTTTTTTAATTAAGTTTGTTTGCTAGTATCTGCTTCTTTAAGGGCGGTACATGTATCAATTAAAAGCAGATAATACCGATGCGTTAAACTCAGCGCTTCGCACTAAAATAGTTGAATTTAATGCCCAGCATTTAGATGCGCAAAGAGTGCCATTAGGCTATAAATTTACTGATGAGCAAGGTGAGCTTGTTGCAGGTATTAGTGGGTGTGTATTTGGAAATTGGCTGATGATTAGTTGGCTTTGGTGTAGCGATATAGCGCGAGGTAATGGGCTTGCAGATAAGTTGCTAACGGCACTTGAACAATCAGCTATTGAACTAGGCGCAACAACTTCTCAGCTTGATACGCTAGATTTTCAAGCAAAACCTTTTTACGAAAAGCGCGGTTATAGTATTAAGTATCAACTTAATAATTATCCGCGCTCTGGGACGCGCTACTTTATGGAAAAGTCGCTTTAACTTTTGCTGTCTATTTTGCTTTTAGCGGCTCGCCTTCAAAGGTAACACCCAAAAATGGCGTTGCCTCTGGCGCTAACATAAACGTGCGAATGTTCATGTGATCATCGCCCTTAGGGTTTTCTAGTACGTCTTCGCGGTAAAACTTACCAAAGCAATCCAATGTATTTTGTTTACTTAAATCGTTTAATTTAGCAAACGCAAAAATTTTACATGAACCGTTGTTCTCACTTGCCGAGCTAAGTAACCCGTGGTTATTAAATCCACACGCGGTAAAATCGTAATTAGCTTCTATTACCGCCATGGTATCGCTAAATTGTATGCTTTTAGGGTTGTCTGCAAGTTGCTGTAAAAAATCGTTTAGGGTCATGTTTTTTCCTTAAATTTAAATTGTTTAGCACTTAACTCTAACTCATCTGTTTGCTGATTTATATTAAATTTAAATCGCGATAAAAAGTTCATTCCTAACAAACCTTGGCCGCGGGTGTTTTCAATACTGAGCACTTCAAAACCGTAAATAGTTTGCATCCCTACTTTAAACGACTCAATTTGGTAGCGTTTTACTCTAATTTGCCCATTCGCCGTGTTTACGGTTACATCGCCTAAATACAGGGGTCTGGGTGAAAGTTGGTTAAGCACGTCACTCGAAAGAGAAGTAATACTTGCGCCGGTATCTATCATTAGCTCTGTTTTAATTGAGCTATTTAGCTCGGTGCTAATTAAATAATGTGCGCCGTAGGGGGTAAGCGCAATAAAGTCATCTTGCGATTGAGCTTTCTCTATCATTGCGTGTAAGGCTGTTACTTCTGCTTGTAGTGGGTGATTTGATGGCATGCGCTCAATAGTTGTTAAGGCGCTAATAAAGTCCTCTAGTTGATAATAAGCATGCGCGAGTGCGTATAAAAAATGGCTATTGTCGTTTTGATAGTCGAGCCAAATTTGAGTTTGTTCACTAATTGTTTGCCAATTTTGCTGCTCACTCAAACTATGCAGTTCGTTAGTCGTTAAATGCACAAGGCGCCTATCTACAGGGCCTTGTTGGTGCTTGTTTAATAATGGGTAGAGCTCAAATAGCGCAATAATTGCGTTTTGCCGTTGCCCGCTTTTTACTAGGTAATCAACGTGTAAAGTGAGTAACTCGGTATTGTAAGGGTCTTTATTTAAAAGTGCATTTAACAATGACTGGCTAAGCGGTAGGTTTGTGTTTAGCCATTGCTTTAGTTGTACTATCCACGAAGCGTATAAAGTATGTGCTTTTTTTGGAGCGCTTAGATTTAGTTGCTGATACGTATTTAGAGCATCATCAAATTTGTGTTGTGTAAATTGCTGTTGAGCTTGGCTGAGCAGGTTACTTTTTGGCACTTTGATGCTCTTGCCGCTGTGGATTTTTTGTGTGCCAACTACAGGCTGTTTTTGTGGCCACAATAAGTAAGCGTTTAGGCTAAGCGAGCCTATTAATAGCAAGGTAATTAGCTTGGTATAATGGCTCATTGCAACCTCTTCGTTCTATTTAGGCTATTTGATAAAGTGCGCTAAGGCATGAATATTCGCAATTTCAACATCGGCAAGGCCTTTGTAGTGATAAGCCGCGCCTTGGTCGTTTAACCAAACCGATTGGCAGCCTGCATTATTAGCGCCTTGTACGTCGGTATCTAGGCTATCGCCAATATGTAAAATTTCACTTTTAGCCACGTTTAAGTGCGCGGCGGCTTTATCAAACAGTGTACCGTGGGGTTTGGCTTTACCGTGCATACCAGCTTGCAATACTAGCGCAAATTTATCGCGTAAGTTAAAGCGCTCAATTTCAACATTGCCATTGGTTATTGCAACCAGCGTAAAGTGCTGGGCTAAGTTATCTAGCAGCTTTAGTACGTCGTCGGTTACCACTATTTTACTGCGCGCATCGGCAAAGGCGTTATAGGCAGCATCGGCATGATGCTCTACCTCTTGCTCATTTAAATCTAGCTTTGAAAGGGCTAAGCGTAGCGTATGTTGGCGCCATTTAGTTACATTATCAGCAAGCTCTGGTAACTGTATTACGGCCTCATTGCGGCATTGTTGCCAGTATTTTGGGCCTTTTTGTAAGTAGCTGGGTAGCGCGTTTAAATAATCTTGCTGCGCTTTAACCGCGGCTTTTATTATAGGGTGGTTGTTATACAGGGTGTCGTCTAAATCAAAGCTCATAACTGAAAAAGGGCGAGGAGCACGATTAAATCGGATCATAATTACATTCCTAATCGGTTTGTTTTTTAGCACGCGGATGAGTGTTGTCGTACACTTTTGCTAAATGCTGAAAATCTAAATGCGTATATACTTGCGTAGCCGATAAACTACTGTGCCCTAATAATTCTTGCACAGCGCGTAAATCGCCAGATGATTCTAAAATATGAGAGGCAAACGAGTGGCGAAGTTTATGCGGGTGCACTTGTGAGCTAATGCCTTGTTTTATTCCCCACTCTTGCATGCGTAAGCGAACTTGGCGAACCGAAATACGATTTTTTTTACTGCTTAAAAACACCGCCATTTCGTCAGGCTTTGCAAATTGCCCCCGTATGTTGAGCCAGTTTTTTAACGCTGTGAGCGCTTTGCGACCCACGGGAATGAGGCGCTCTTTGTTACCTTTACCTTTGACTAATATTTCGCCGCTTGCGGCATTTATATCGCGTAAGTTGGTGCCAACTAACTCGCTAATGCGCAGCCCAGATGAGTACATAAGCTCCATCATAGCTTTGTCTCGTATGGCTAATGGGTCGTCATCGTTAATCTCTAGTAGGCTTGCCATCTGATCTACATCGAGATTTTTAGGTAAAGGCTTAGAAAATTTAGGCCCTTTAATGCCTTGTGCTGGGTTATGATAATGCGCGTGCTGAGCAATGTTTTTGGCTTTTAAAAATTTATACAAACTACGAATGCAGCTTAATTTTAAGCTAATGGTGCGCCCACTTAATTGCTTTGAACGAAGCGCCATGCTGTAGCGGCGAATATGCTCGCCTTGTACGCCAAACCAGTCATCACATAATTTACTAAAATACAGGGCGGCAAAGTTTAGTTGGCTAACATACTGATTTACAGTGTGCTCTGAGTACTGTCTTTCGTACTTTAAATAGTCACTAAATAAATGAATGGGTGTACGCCAATGCTCACTTAATTGCTCAGTGTTAGGCGTCTCGTCGCTCATGCCAATTCCAACAGCCTAAGTTGCAATGCATGAACAAAATCAAGCACGAATAGGTTATCTTGTGCGGGTTCAAAATGGTTTTCATCATGGCTGCCAAAGGCCAATATAGCGACGGGTTTTTCAGCGCAACCAATAAGATAAATAGCAGAAGACTGCGTGTTTTCACAAAATAATAGCTCACGCTCTTGCTGATTAACGCGTCCTAAGTAGTGCCCAAATTGGCTAAGGCGGTGCTCAATAAGCCCATCTAAAGTGTTGTTGTATTTAACCAACCTGCACTCGCTAATATGTGGGCTGGTACAAATAATATTGCGCAAATTAGCGGCAAGCGTATTAAAGTCGTAGTTTGTCCACAGTTGGCGGTGGCATTGGCTAAACAAGCGATACACTAGCTCATTTTGCGTAGCGTGTTCGCTCATACTGTGTATTTGATTTTTTAACTGAGTATTGTGCTCGCGCAATTGGCGCTGTTGTATGTGCACAAGCGAGGTGGCGCCTTGCGTTTTGTGGTGTAACTCAAGTTGTGCAAGTAGCTCTGGCTGCTCTATTAAAAAATCAGGGTGGCGCGCCAAATACTCAGCGACTTGCTCTTTTGTTAGCTCGCTCATAAGGCAACTTGCCCATCAAATACATGCTCGGCTGGGCCGGTCATGCGGACAGGGTGACCTTCGCCGCTCCAACGTACTTGTAAAGTGCCGCCGGGTAAATCAACTTGTACCGTGGTGTTAAGTTTGCTTTGAATGTGGCCAATTACCATTGCTGCGCAGGCACCCGTGCCACACGCTAGGGTTTCACTAACGCCGCGCTCCCACACTCTAAGTTTAATATGATCTTGCGATACCACTTGCATAAAGCCAATATTGGCACGATTTGGAAAACGTTCGTGGTTTTCAAGCAGCGGACCAAGCACCTCAACTTGTGCGGTAGCTATATCGTCAACTTCTAACACGCAATGCGGGTTACCCATAGACACAGCGCCACTAAATACAGTGTGCTCTTGAGCTCTTATTATATAAGTTAGTTCTCGCTTGCTGGCTTTAAGCGGGATTTTAGCAGGCTCAAAATTAGGATGGCCCATGTTTACCGTCACTTGGCCGTCTTTTTCTATGTATAGCGTGAGGTTGCCCGACTTAGTCGAGACACTAATTTTGTGCTTGTTAGTTAAGCCTTTCATGCGCACAAAGCGGGCAAAACAGCGTGCGCCATTTCCGCATTGCTCTACTTCATTGCCATCGGCATTAAATATACGGTAATGGAAGTCGAGATCAGGGGAGTAAGGGGCTTCAACCATAAGTAATTGGTCAAAGCCAATACCAAAGTGGCGATCAGCCAGTTTTTTGATTTGATCGCGAGACAAAAATACATTTTGTGTAATGTTATCAATTACAACAAAGTCGTTGCCTAAGCCGTGCATTTTGGAAAAATTAACTAACATAGCGCTCTAATTCGGGTTTGCTCTGCGCTAATCATGCCACAGAGCAGCGCCTTAACAAAAACGTTTATGGTAAAATTTTCTCACCTTGATAAAGGCTCTCGATGGTTTCGCGTTGGCGAATAAGGTGGTGTTGCTCACCATCTACCATTATTTCGGCCACGCGTGGGCGAGAGTTGTAGTTTGAACTCATTGTAAAACCATAGGCACCAGCACTTCGCTGCGCCAATAAGTCGCCTTGTTTAAGGGCTAGTTCGCGGTCTTTTCCTAAAAAGTCGCCGGTTTCGCACACTGGGCCCACAATATCAAAGTTATGTGTTGGGGTGTCGTCATCGCGCACCGATACAGGAATGATTTTTTGCCATGCCTGATAAAGCGAAGGGCGAAGCATGTCGTTCATACCCGCATCGACAATGGCAAAAAATTTATCTTGGTTTTGCTTAATAAACTCAACCTGCGTTACTAAAATTCCAGCATTAGCGGCTATAGCGCGCCCTGGCTCAAAAATAAGCTCAAGGTGTTTGTAATTGGCTAAGCGTTCGGTAACTTGCGCAGCATATTCACTTGGGTGAGGAGGCTGTTCATCATTGTAAGGAACGCCTAACCCGCCGCCAATATCTAAATGAGTAAGCTCAATACCATTTGCTTTAAGCTCATCTATTAATGCCATTAGCTTATCAAGCGCTTCTAAAAAAGGTTTAACCTCAGTTAATTGCGAGCCTATGTGGCAATCTACACCGGTTACTTTTAGACCTGGTAAAGACGCCGCATGCTGATAAACGCTCACAGCCGTTTGAATATCGATACCAAATTTGTTTTCTTTTAAACCGGTAGAAATATACGGGTGTGTTTTGGCATCTATATCAGGGTTTACACGAATAGAAATAGGGGCTTCTAAATTTAACTCGCACGCTACCTCAGAGATACGCTCAAGCTCTGAGGCCGATTCAACGTTAAAACATTTAATACCTAACTTTAGTGCATAAGCAATTTCGTCGGCGGTTTTAGCCACACCTGAAAACACCACTTTACTGGCATCACCGCCGGCTTTTATTACACGCGCCAGCTCACCTTTAGACACTATGTCAAACCCTGAGCCTAAACGCGCTAATATATTTAATACTGCAATATTAGAATTAGCTTTAACTGCGTAGCACACCAAGCTTTTATGATTTTTAGTGGCATTTGCAAAGGCTAAATAATGGCGCTCAAAAGTAGCACGCGAGTACACATAACACGGCGTACCATAGTGCTGAGCAATTGTGGCAATGCTGACATCTTCGGCAAATAATTGATTGTTTTGATAGTTAAAATAATCCATTTATTGCTCCTGCACTTGCTCGGTGTTGGTTTTTTTTACGGGCGTTGGCTGTGCCGTATTAGGGGGGATGTTTTGCTCAGCCTGTTGCTCTGGTAAATACAAAGGCCCGCTTTGGCCGCAGCCAGCTAATGCACTTAGCAGTAAAGTACTTATATATAGTCGTTTTAATTGTAAGGTATGTGTCGCTTTCATTAGATTAATACGGTTGCTGGCTTTATAATCGCAGAGTAACAGAATATCTAAAAAATGCAGCTATTCGCGGATGATTTTATTCCTGTTACACTAGCTGTATATAAACCGTACCCAATATTAGGCAGCTCGCCTGCAAAGGAAAATTACAATGACTGAACACGAATATCACCAATTAGCCGAAGCTCTTATGTTCACAATTGAAGAGCAAGTTGATGATTGCGAAGCAGATTTAGACTACGAATCGGCAGAGGGTATTTTAGAAATAATTTTCCCTGATAAAAGTAAAATTGTAATTAACAAACAAGCGCCTTTGCATCAAGTGTGGGTTGCGACTAAATTTAATGGCCACCATTTTGAAATGCGTGACGGCCAGTGGATTGATAACCGCTCGGGCGCAGAGTTTTGGGAGTTTATGAACCAAGCGTCTACTCGCCAAGCTGGCCAAGAAATTAAGTGGCAATCAAGCTTATGAGTTTAGAGTTTGCACAATACCCAGCGCAAGGTGAGCACAAAGCCACTGTTATTTGGTTACATGGTTTAGGCGACTCGGGCGATGGCTTTGCTCCGGTTGCACCGCAACTTAACTTACCCAGTGAGCTTGGTATACGATTTATTTTTCCGCATGCGCCTATTCAACCGGTCACCATAAATGGTGGCATGGAAATGCGCTCGTGGTACGACATTAAATCTATAGAATTAGACAAACGTGCCGATGAACAAGGCGTGAGAGATTCAGCCGAAAAAGTGCAAGCCCTGATCAATCAAGAAATTGAAAATGGTATACCTGCCGATAAAATTATTTTGGCGGGCTTTTCGCAAGGGGGCGTGGTGTCTTTACATTTAGCGCCGCGATTTGAGCACAAACTTGCAGGTGTTGTGGCGCTGTCTACTTATATGTGCGTGCCTGAAAAGCTAGCGCAAGAAGCAAAGCATACTGATTTAAATGTATTTATGGCTCATGGTAGCCAAGATAATGTAGTGCCGCATAGCGCGGGTAGAAGTGCGTTTGAAGTATTAACAGCACATAACATGGATGTAAGCTGGCAAGAATACCCTATGGCTCATCAGGTTTGCGCAGAAGAACTGCAAGCTATTCGCCAATGGTTAATTGCCCGTTTAAGCTAATTTGGAGCCGCTGAGGTCAATATGAGTCAAAAAATAGTTATTAAAGCAAATGTAAAACGCGAACCACAAAATAGTGTACCTAATGTAAGCTACGAGTGGCATTGGCGTCGTATTGCGAGTGTTTCTATGTTGGTAGCAATGACCTCGGCAGCGGTTGTGTATGGCTTAACTAGCTCGGTTAATGCCGAGCAGGGCGAGCAACCTAATGAGCAATCGCCGTATTCACCTTTAAGCGACAACACAGCAGATAATGTTGAGCCCACGGTGAGTGTAAATGACGAGCAAGCGCGCCCAAATGAGCTTACGCGTGCTATAGCGGATGTTGCGCCAGCGGTGCTTGAGGATGAAAGCGTTAATAATACTACGTTAGCGCAAAGCAATAATGAGCAAACAGATATAGAGCCAATTGCTAACGTTCAAAGCAATCAAGTTTCTGTTATTGAGCAATCAGATACCGAACTCGCTGAGCCTATCGCTAATCAGCCGCTTACTAGCACGCAGTTAAGCGCATCACCCAATGAACAGCTTCCAGATATTGAAAACGACGACGGTTCGCTAACCAGCAGTGAAGGCTTTTCATCTAATGCGCACATTGCCAGTGTTGCGTTAGGCGCACAAATTGATACCGGTAAAATTAGCCGTGCAGTGCTTACTCGCAAAGTAAGTAAGCGTGAGCCCACGAATGTATTTTCTGCAGATATTCGCTTAAATCAGTTTGAAGAAGCACTTTCGTTTTTTAGTGAACTTAAAAACCTACAAGGCCAACAAGTAAAGCATGTATGGTCTTATGAGGGTGAAACTATGGCTGAGATTTCGCTTAATGTTACCTCGCCGCGCTACAGAACGTACTCAACCAAAAATATTATGAATACACAAACAGGCCATTGGCGTGTAGATGTTGTTGATGAGCAAGGTAATTTAATTGCTCAAAAAGAATTTAGAATTTTAGCTAATTAAGCTTGGCTATTAGCTGTAACTATTTGGATACCCCTATGACAGAAAAAACAAAGTTAGTACGCATTGCAACCCGTAAAAGTGCTTTAGCGCTTTGGCAGGCTGAATTTGTAAAAGCACAGCTTGAGCATTTTCATGCTGATGTACGCGTAGAATTAGTCCCTATGTCTACTCAAGGGGATATTATTTTAGATACACCGCTTGCTAAAATTGGTGGTAAAGGCTTGTTTGTTAAAGAGCTTGAGCAAGCAATGTTAGATGGCCGCGCGGATATTGCTGTGCATTCAATGAAAGATGTACCCGTAGAATTTCCAGAAGGCTTAGCACTGCACACAATTTGTGAGCGTGAAGACCCGCGCGACGCGTTTGTATCAAATAATTTTGCCAATTTAAGCGAATTACCAAAAGGCGCTATAGTCGGTACTTCTAGCCTTCGTCGTCAGTGCCAAATTAGAGCTTTGCGCCCTGATTTAGTCATTAAAGACTTACGTGGTAATGTTAATACTCGTTTAGCTAAACTAGATGATGGCCAGTACGATGCGATTATTTTAGCCGCAGCCGGACTGCTACGTTTAAAAATGGACGCACGTATTGCTGATTATATTGAGCCTGAGGTATCTCTACCTGCTAACGGACAAGGTGCTGTCGGCATTGAATGTCGTATTGACGATGAAGTAACAAAAGCCTTATTGGCCCCGCTTGAGCATACCCAAACACGCATTCGTGTAAATGCAGAGCGTGCTATGAACCGTCATTTAGAAGGTGGCTGCCAAGTACCAATTGGTGCCTACGCATTAGTTGATGGCGAGCAAGTGCATTTACGTGGCCTCGTGGGCGCGGTAGATGGTAGTGAAATTTTACATGACGAAGTAACCGGTCATATAAATGATGCAGAAGCTATCGGTGTGCAGCTAGCTAAAAAGTTATTAGCGCAAGGCGCCGACAAAATATTAGCAGAAGTATATAGAGACGCATAAATGACACATATCCTGATAACTCGGCCCGAAGGAAAAGGCGCAGCCCTTGCTCAGCAACTTGAGCAAGCGGGTTATCAGGCGTCATTATTTCCTGTTTTAAAAATATCCTACCTTACGCCTTCTACTACCGAGCTAAGCCCGCTAATTAATGCCGATAAAATTATTTTTATCTCTCAAGATGCCGTTACTGCCCTTGCGCAATTAAAGCCAACAATAAATACCAAAGCGCAATTTTACGCAGTAGGGCAGCAAACTGCAGATACTATTTATGCGTTATTTGGCGTGCGAGCAGCAGTGCCTAAGCTACATGATTCTGAAGGGTTATTGGCGCTAAACTCGTTAGCTGAGGTTGATGGTAGCAATATTGTATTAGTAAAAGGCCAAGCGGGGCGCCCTGATATTGCCAAAACCTTAAAGGCGCGTGGGGCATTTTTAAATAACTGTGTGGTATACAAGCGCGAGCCAATAAGCGCTGAAAAAACCAACTGGACAGACCACTGGCAAAGCCTGAAAGTACAAGGTATAGTCATAACCAGTAATGCAGCAGTTGATGCAATATTTAATAACCTGACTGAACAACAGTTACAGTGGTTACAACAGTGCCGATTTTATGTTGCTAGCGAGCGTATAGCCGCTTATTTACAACAGCAACAGGTAAGCTCGGCTAATATACACATTGCCGCAGGGGCAAGCGATACCGCTATGTTTTCCTGCATAAAACAGCAAGGTAGCAAGATGAGCGAACAGTCAAAGCCAGTAACGGCAGATAATACACCAACCACTAAGGCAGCGGCCTCTGCACAAAAAAAAGAGGCAGTTAAAGCACACAGTAAACCACATAACGATAAGCAAAAAATAAGTAAATTAGCGGTATTAGCGCTGATCATTTCGCTTATTGTTGCCTGTGGTGTGGGGTATGAGTTTTACCAAAAACTCAATGCAGGTAAAGCCCAAAATGTAGCTGTTAATGAACTAAAAGAAGAAAACGCGTTATTGTCACAAGAGTTACAGGCGCTCAAGTCGGCGCAATCTAATCTTCAGCAAGCATTGTTCAATAGTGAGCAAAAAGTGGCAGCTGCGCTTAATGAAAGTGCAGAGAGTAACCAGCAACAATTAAAAGCTGCATTGCAACAAGCTCAGCAGCAAGGCGCTTCACTAAACCCGCAAGAAGTAACCAGCTTACAACGTATGGCTGAGTTTAAACTGTGGGCTGAAAAAGATTACCAAGGTGCCAGCGCTGTACTTAAACGCTTAGATGCCTTATTGAGTGAACACCCAGGTACTGTTGCAGTTCGCCAAGCAATAACACAAGACATTCAAACACTAGATAGCTTAAAACCTATCCCAACAGAAGCCATTTACCTAAAACTTAATAGCGTGTTATCAAACATAGATAAGCTTGCATTTAATGCCGTTAACATACCGCAAGAAGCAGCAGAAATTGAAAAAAATGCCTTGAGTGAAGATGTAAGCGATTGGCAGCAAAACCTAAGTAATAGCTGGAATAAGCTAGTTGATAGCTTTATTACTATTCGTCAGCACGAAGGAGTTGCTATAGAGCCACTGCTAACCGATCAGGAGCGCCACTTAATTAATCAACGTATTAAATTAAATGTGACGCAAGCTCAAGATGCATTAATGAGCAAACAAGCGAGCATTTATTTTAGTGCCATAAGTGAGGCAAAGCGTCTTGTTAATGAGTACTTTAAACAAGATGACGAGGCGACAAAAGTGGTTATAAATGCACTAACTAGCCTAGAAAAAGAGCCATTAAACTTTAACCCTGAAGTAAACTTACAAAGTACACAGCAGGTTAAGGAGTGGGCGCAATGATAGGGCTTATAATATTAATTGTGGCGATTGTTTTAGTTTTAGCGATTACGCCATTTGTACTGGATGAAAAAGGCTATGTGCTGATCTCGTTTAACAACACCACGATTGAAGGCACGATTGTATCGTTTTGTATTATGGCGGTAATTAGTGCAACTATTTTGTTTTTAACTTACAAATTAGTGCGCTATTTATTGTCGATTTATCATAATACTAAACATGGTTTTTTTGCGCGTAGCGAAGAGCGAAAGCAAGCAGCTATAGAGCAAGCCTTATGGAGTGCGATAAACGATGATTACGAGCTTGTAGAGCAAACGTTATCAGGTAATAGTGTACCCAGTAAGTTTGAAGATATACGCTTAGCGCTATTAGCAAAAGCAGCGCTTGCTAATAACCAAACTGACAAAGCTCTAGAGCGTTTATTTGAAATTAGCCCAGAGCAGCAACTTAACGTTGCTAAACTTTGGATAGCCAGTGGCGATAGCAGTGCAATAGAATCGCAAATGCGTGCTAACAGCGATTCAAAAAAAGCGACACCACTTGAGCTTAAGCTATACGCCGAAATACTTGTACAGCAACAGCACTTTAGTGCGCTTGAAGACTTTTTACCGCGTTTACTTCGTAAAAAAGTCCTCAACGATGCGCAGTGGACGCAGCTGTTTAATGCCTATTTTAATGCACAAGCTAGCGATAAAATCACTGAAAAATATAAACAACTTCCTAAAAAGCTACAAGCTCATGCTAATACAGCTTACTTAATGCAAATGGCTAAAGTGGGCCAGTTAAGTGCGATTGAAAGTGACTTAATTAAAATGGTGAAGCACGACGAGCAACATGCTCAGCTGGCTAATATATTAAGTAACGCCACCTCTGCAGAGGCTGTAAAGCTTCAAAGTAGTATTCAAGAGCGCCTGAAAAAAGATTATGCAAACAACGCATTATTACTCTCGCTTGCGTGTTTAGCTAATGCTCAAGGCGATTATGAGTTAGCCGCAAAGGTTTTTGATAAAGCCTTAAATATCGAAAACAAAAAGCAATTTGCTCAGCAAGCAGCGCTTAGCTATAAAAATACCGCACAAGCCGATAAAGCACTCGTTTTGTATCAATAAAGGCTACACTTATACTTTTGCAGCTTTGATATTCGGGAGCATTGGGTTGAAACACTTTTTCATTGTCACTGTAAGTTTAGCGTGCGCTTACTTTTTTACCGGATATTTCAGTAATTTACTATTAGCGATAGATGGCTACGCAGTGGCTGTGTGGCCGCCTTCGGGAATTGCGCTTGCTGGCTTTTTAATTTGGGGCAGAAAGAGCTTACTAGGTATTGTTTTAGGGGCTTTTTTTACTAACCTCATTCATTTAGAAAGCGCCTCAGCGATATTTCAGTTAAGTGTATTTATGCATGCTGCGGCTGTTACCTTTGCTGCTACTTTACAAGCATGGGTAGGTAGCCAATTGGTCACTAAAGTGATTAAAGCACCACTCGACTTATCTTCTTTAAAACACTGTATTCAAAGCCTCGTTGTTGCCGGCCCATTGTGCTGTGTTATAGCTGCAGGTGTAGGCACCAGCTTATTAATTTTTAATGGCGTTATTGTGTCTCAAGCCGGTTGGGATACGTTTATAGCGTGGTGGATAGGCGACAGTATTGGGGTGCTTGTTTTTACTCCGCTTATGCTAGCGGCATTTAACTATTCACAGGTAAATTATCGCCTACAAGTTATACTGCCCTCACTGTTAATTTATATGGTTATAAGTATTAGCTTTTATGGCGCGGCCAGTGTAAAAAAAGAAAAAAACATTCAAAAAGAAGAGCTGAAAATATTAGCCACTCAAGATGCTATTAACAATAAAATTAACGAAATAACAGCACACCTCGCCTTACTAGCGACCTTTTTTTCTAGTAGTGACGATGTGAGCTTTACTGAATTTAAGCAGTTTACTTCTAAGCAGCTTAGTTACAGCGAAGAAATTTTAGCATTTGAGTGGGTGCCCTACTTACCAAGTGAAAACCTAGCTCAGTATATAGAGGCTAATAACAACACAGAGCTGGCTAAATATAGCTTAAAAGAAAGAGCAAAAGATGGCAGTTGGCAGGCCGCTCCCCCACGAGATTTTTACTACCCCGTACAATACGCACATCCTTTGTCGGGAAATGAAGACGTAATTGGCTTTGATCTTGCCTCAAATGAGGTAAGGCGATCTGCATTAATAAAAGCAAAAGTGTTAAATGAGTTGGTGATCAGTGAGCCAATAAATTTAGTACAAAACGAAGCTGAGCGCGGCGTGTTGTTTTTTCATCCGGTGTTTGGCAACAATATTACCGAAGACGATTTTAAAGGTTTTGTGGTAGCCGTTGTTAGTTTAGAAAGACTATCAAACGCGGTGTTATTTGATCAAAATAACGGCGTTGCAGTGAGCTTTACAGACACCACAACAGAGAATAATGCACAGCCTATTTTTATTGCCGATCATCAACAACTATTGCCGTTAAAAGACTATAAGTTATTGGTAGGTAAGCGGGTGTGGCAGGTGGAGCTGCATCAGCCAATGCAACGAGAGTCATGGTTAGTTTACTGGCTTGCACAAATAGCCGGCATGTTATTTGTTTGGCTGCTTATTACCTTTTTAATATCGGTAACGGGTACCAACATTCGTATACGTGAGCAGGTAGCAAAACAAACTAAAATTTTACGTTTAGAAAAGCAAAAGGCCGATGAAGCCAATGAAATAAAAAGCCAATTTTTAGCAAATATGAGCCACGAAGTTCGCACGCCTATTAATGGTATTAAAGGGCTGCATTATTTAGCCCTACAGCAAAACGATTGGCAGCAAGCTCGCAGCTATATTGAGCAAGCAGATGGGGCACTGGGCGTACTGCTAAGAGTATTAAATGATGTGCTCGATTTTTCTAAAATGGAAGCAGGCAAACTTGATTTAATTCAAGAGCCAATTGATGTAGGCACACTCAGTGAAGAAGTGGCTAATTTGCTGCAGTTTGATATAGAAGCAAAGTCGCTAGAATTTATGCTTGATTACGATAAATCAAATAACTTGGTTATCAACACCGACCCAATACGCTTAAAACAAGTTTTGCTAAACCTAATCAATAATGCCATTAAGTTTACAGCCAAAGGCAGCATCACGCTTAAAGTGTGGCAATCTAAAAAAATGACTTACTTTAGCGTTAATGATACCGGTATTGGTATTAGTAAAGAGGCGCAAAAACAGCTCTTTAAACCGTTTGCACAAGCAGATAGCTCTACCTCGCGTCAATATGGAGGCACGGGCTTAGGTTTAAGTATATGCAAAAAGCTTGTAGAGTTGATGGGCGGAGAAATTGATTTAATAAGCCACGAAGGGCACGGTTCTACGTTTACTTTTAGCCTGCCAATTTATTCGCCGCTACCAAAGGCTGAGCAAATAAAGCAACAATATGATGAGATAGATGTTAGTACGCTTTCTTTTGCCGATTATAAATTATTGCTTGTTGAAGATAACCCATTAAATCAGCACGTCGCGAGCGCTATTTTAAAAACCAAAGGGTGCGTTGCTGATATTGCTAATGATGGTTTTGAGGCGATTGAAAAGCTGACAGAGCATACCTACGACATTGTGCTTATGGATATACAAATGCCAAAAATGGATGGCCTTGAAGCTACGCGAGTTATTCGTAATGAGCTTGGTTTGTTTGACCTACCTATTATTGGCTTATCTGCTAATGCCCACGATGACGATGTTAAAAAAGCAGTTGCCAGCGGTATGGATAATTATATTACTAAACCCATTGAAGCAAATACCTTATTTAAAACACTCTGGCATCACTTAGCTCATCAAAATAAGTGAACAAAAACCTAGTTTTGTTCACTTTTTGAGTAAAAAGCAGACATATGACCGCTAATATTTACTTTAACTGCTCTACACTTGAAAAATAACTGTACCTGCGTATCATGCGCGCAATTTTAACCTAACCGAGTCGCTATTATGATAAATAAAAAATTACCTCTGCTAGATATTCATCGTCATTTAGATGGCAATGTACGTGCGCAAACCATACTAGAGCTTGGTCGACAGTTTAATATTACGCTACCTGCTGATAACGTAGAGGCGCTTATCCCTCATGTACAAGTTATTGATCCTGAGCCTGATTTAATGGCTTTTTTACAAAAGCTCGACTGGGGGGTAACGGTACTGGGCGACTACGACGCCTGTAGACGCATTGCAGTTGAAAACATAGAAGATGCTCAAGCGCAGGGACTTGATTATGTAGAGCTTCGCTTTAGCCCGTATTATATGGCACAAAGCCAAGGCTTACACCCGCAAGGGGTGGTTGAGGCCGTGGTTGATGGTATTAAATCGGCTACTCAAGGCGCCAATATTAAAGCAAACTTAATTGGTATTATGTCGCGTACTTACGGTGTTAAAACTTGTCAGCAGGAGCTTGACGCATTACTTGCCTTTAAAAATGATTTAGTGGCGATTGATTTAGCCGGAGATGAAATTGGTTTTCCGGGAGAGCTTTTTGTCGAACAATTTAAGCAAGTAAGAGACGCTTACCTGGCCGCTACCATTCATGCCGGTGAAGCGCTGGGTGCAGCGAGTATTTGGCAAGCCATTAATGAATTAGGTGCAAGCCGTATAGGCCATGGGGTAAAAGCAATTGAAGACCCTAAACTAATGGACTACCTGCGCGATAACCGCATTGGTATTGAGTCGTGCTTAACCAGTAATATTCAAACCAGTACCGTAAACGATTTAGCTAAACACCCCCTTAAACAGTTTCTAGATCACGGTATTTTAGCGTGTATTAATACCGACGATCCGGCTGTAGAGGGCATTGAAATTGAGCATGAATACCTAGTGGCTGCGCCAAAGGCGGGTTTGACACAAGCCGATATGCATAAGGCGCAAGCTAATGCCTTAGAGATTGCATTTTTAAGCGATAGCGATAAAAACGCATTAACTGCGCTTGCTGCAGCACGTTAAACACGCTTAATACAAAAAATGCCGCTTATTAGCGGCATTTTTTATGTTAGCTTACTTTTGTTTGGCAGCTCACGTAATTATCAAACAGTGCTTTTAATACATCGCTTCGGCCAATCAGCCCTATCACGGTATCACCCTCAACAACGGGGTAGTTTTTTGGCTTTCCTGTTTTCATTTGCTCAGCAAGCTCGATAATGTTGGTATCGGCATTAACGGTTACAACATCGGTTTGCATAAGCTGCGAAACTTTTACAACGCCATCGCAAAAATAGCTGCTTCGCATTAATGGTTTTAACAGCTCTTGCTCAGATATAAAGCCAACCAGCGATTTATTGTCATCAAATACTGGTGCACCTAATAAGTTAAACTTTTGCAGCTCACTAATGGCGGTGGTCATTTCGGTATTTGGGGTAATGTGTGGCAACTTGCGTTGCATAAAATCTTTTACTTTTGTATTTAACATTTGGGTCTCTCCCGCTGATGTTCTATACAAAGTATGGTTTATAGATAGGAATTTAGGAAATTGTTTATACTGATTAAAGCAATAGGTTATACCAATTGATAGCTTAAATTTGATAGAAATAACAAAGGCGCCATGGGGCGCCTTTGTATTATAAATAAAAATTTATTTTATAAACGCGAATGCATCGGCGTACATGTTTTCGCGAACAGCACCGTGAGCAATAAAGTCATCACGGACAATGCCAATCATGTCAAAGCGACCAGCCATATAAATATCGTAAGGTTCTAACGACACAATATCTTGCATGACTGCTTTGTGTACAAACCCAGTATGGCCTTGCCAATTAGCTGATGGGTTTTCTACAACAGGAATAAATTTAAAGTGCTCGTTACTCTCTGCCCATGCTTGCATTTCGCTGTGAGCATACAATGCAGACTCTTCTTTAACACCCCAGTAAAATAGTACCGGGCGGTCGCAGTTAATTTCAGCTAAGTGATCAGCCATTGATTTTGCATAAGAAAAACCAGTGCCGCCAGCCAATAAAATAATAGGGCGCTCGCATTGTAGGCGTAGTTGCGATACACCAAGGCCGGCTTCTATATCTACCGGTGTATTATTTTGATGCGCATTACGCAAATGCTCAAGCGATTGCATTGCGTATGAATCGGCTTTAGATGCGCCAATATGAAGCTCTATTTCATCACATTGCGATGGACGACTTGCAATCGAAAATGCGCGCTTGTCTTTTTCGCCAAGTACAAGTTGCATGTATTGGCCAGCTTCAAACGTAACAGGTTGTTGAGGCTTTAAAATTACTTTATGAACAAATTCTGTAAGTGGGCTGATGGCAACAACTTCAGCTTTTAATGTTTGCATTTTTTACCTTTTAGCAGCGTTTACGCAGATATGCAGTTAAGTGGAGCAATATTAACATATCTGCGGGGTTATTTTATAGCCTGTTTATATTCACTAAGCGTGCTTAAAGTATATCGAGGCTTTGCCAAATTTCGTCAACACGATCTTTTGTCGCTTTATCCATGACAATTGGCTCGCCCCATTCGCGGTCGGTTTCACCTGGCCACTTATTTGTTGCATCCATACCCATTTTTGAGCCAAGCCCAGATACCGGCGATGCAAAATCGAGGTAATCTATTGGCGTGTTTTCAATTAATGTGGTGTCGCGCGCAGGGTCCATACGGGTAGTGATGGCCCAAATAACATCGTTCCAGTCACGGGCATTTACATCATCATCGCAAACAATAACAAACTTAGTGTACATAAACTGACGTAAAAACGACCATACGCCCATCATGACGCGCTTAGCATGGCCTGGGTATTGTTTTTTCATGGTTACCACGGCCATACGGTAAGAGCAGCCTTCGGGTGGTAAGTAAAAGTCGACGATTTCTGGAAACTGCTTTTGCAATATAGGCACAAACACTTCGTTTAATGCCACACCTAAAATAGCTGGCTCATCAGGTGGACGGCCGGTAAATGTACTATGGTAAATTGGGTTTTTACGGTGTGTTAAATGGGTCACTGTCATCACAGGAAAATCATCAACTTCATTGTAATAACCCGTGTGGTCGCCATATGGCCCCTCGGGAGCCATTTCGCCAGGCATAATGTAGCCTTCAAGTACTATTTCGGCACTGGCAGGGACCTGTAAGTCATTTGAAATTGACTTAACCACTTCTGTTTTACTACCGCGCAGTAAGCCAGCAAAGGCATATTCGCTTAACGTGTCTGGCACAGGTGTCACCGCACCTAAAATAGTGGCAGGATCAGCTCCTAATGCAACCGAAACTGGGTACGGTTCGCCGGGGTTTTCTTTACACCATTCTTGAAAATCGAGTGCGCCACCGCGATGCGATAACCAACGCATAATTATTTTATTTTTACCTAATAGCTGCTGGCGGTAAATACCCAAATTTTGGCGCTTTTTATAAGGCCCTTTGGTAACAGTTAAACCCCAAGTAATAAGGGGGGCGGCATCTCCAGGCCAGCAGTGCTGTATTGGTAACTTAGTTAAATCTACCTCGTCACCTTCTAGAACAACCTGTTGGCACGGTGCTTTTTTAACTTCTTTAGCCGGCATATTGAGTACTTGTTTAAATACCGGAATTTGCCCTAGTGCTTCTTTAATCCCTTTTGGTGGCTCGGGCTCTTTTAAAAAAGCGAGTAGCTTGCCAACTTCACGCAGCTCGCTTACATCTTCTTGGCCCATGCCCATAGCAACGCGCTTAGGTGTACCAAATAAGTTTGCAAGCACAGGCATGCTGTGACCTTTTGGGTTTTCGAACAATAATGCGGGGCCTTTAGCACGTAATGTACGGTCGGCTATTTCGGTCATTTCAAGATACGGGTCGATTTCTTGAGTAATACGTTTAAGTTCGCCTTTTTTTTCAAGCAAATCGATAAAATCACGTAAATCTTTATATTTCATGGTAGGCCGCTACTAAGCAAAAAGTGAAAGTATTATACCCAACTAAACAACAAATGCATGTGCAGTTGTTTAGCGTAAAAACAGGCTATTTATTACGATGAGAAAAAAGAAAAAGTTTAAATCGCGAACGACAAAATTATAAGGCGTCGGCTTGTTGAAGTTGGCAGTGGTATTTATTACCTGAAACAATCAACATCGCTTCATCGGCTTTAGACCAAAATAGCACTCGCTCATTAATATACTTTACCCCTGATGCGCTGGGCTCTTTATTAAGCGTATATGTTTGCTCATTTAAAGTAAGTGTTGCCCCCGCTCCTTGGCGGGCTAATTCTACTACGCGCTCGTTGCATAAGTAGTGGGTACTTTTAGACTCATTACTACAGGCTGATAAAACCAGCATGCTTGTAAAAATAACCACCAATGCTTTCATTAATATCCCCTAAGTAAGTTTGCCATTGATAAAAATCAGTGCGTTTAATCAGCATAACAAAGCAAAATTAACCGTTGGTGAAAATTACGGATTACGCTATGTTGATAGCATTATTTTTTAGCTAGGAAGCAACATGGCAGGCATTAACCTTTTAACATTACTTGATGATATAACCACCTTACTTGATGACATTGCCACAATGAGTAAAGTCGCCACTAAAAAAACAGCCGGTGTACTTGGTGACGACTTAGCACTTAATGCTCAGCAAGTTACAGGGGTTACAGCCGACCGCGAATTACCCGTAGTTTGGGCTGTGGCAAAGGGCTCATTTTTAAATAAAGCCATTTTGGTCCCTGGTGCATTGCTCATAAGTGTATGGCTGCCTTGGTTAATAACCCCGCTGCTAATAATCGGTGGCTTATTTTTATGTTTTGAAGGCGCTGAGAAAGTATTTGCTCGGTTTTTACCTCACCCCGAAAAAGAGGCTGATGAGTCGCAGCAATTAGACCCAGCTGAGTATGAAAAGCAAAAAGTAAAAGGAGCCATACGCACCGACTTTATTCTATCAGCCGAAATTATAGTGATCACCTTAGGAACGGTTGCAGGTGCCACACTTGTAAATCAGGCGCTTGTACTGTGTGTTATAGCCGTATTAATGACTATAGGTGTATACGGCCTTGTAGCCGGTATCGTAAAGCTTGATGACGCAGGGTTGTATTTGCTTAATCAATCAAAGGTGTCGGCTAATAAATTTAAAGAGATGCTTGGTAAGGGGTTATTAGCTGCAGCGCCAAGGCTTATGCAATTTTTAGCCTTTGCCGGCACGGTGGCCATGTTTTTAGTCGGTGGCGGCATTTTATCCCACGGTATTGAGCTACTACATCATTGGCAATTAGAAGTAATAGCCATAGGCAAGTCGTTATTAAATGGCACCGGCGAAACATTAGCCCCCCTTATATTTGACGGATTACTAGGAGTAGTAGCAGGGCTATGCATTGTTATTCTGCATTTAGTTTGGAGTAAGCTTACTAACCCTAAGCATTAGATTTATAACCCTATTAATTTACGCCTGTTTACATAAAGGGAAGAAGTATGGTGTATATTTTTGTTAAAAGTATGTAACATAAAAGCTCAATCAAAAATAAATAAAAGGAACTTTAATGAATAAGTTTTTGGCTTGTCTGTCTTTATTGCTGGCTAGTATTTTTAGCTCTCATACTACAGCAAGTAACGACTTGGTACCGATAGAAAGCTTTAGTAAAGATATAGAGTTTGCAGGTGTGAAAATTTCACCTGATGGAAAATACTTAGCTGTAATTACTCGCCCAGAAGGAAAAAATGTATTAATGGTGCTAAGCACTGATACATTTAAAGTAAGTCATGCAATTAGGTTTCCTAATGATGCCCAGGTTGGTAATTATTATTGGGTTAACAATGAAAGAATTGTACTGGCTAAAGAGTACATTAAAGGCTGGAAAGATCATCCCGAATTTCATGGTGAGCTTTTTGGAGTAAATGCTGATGGTAGCCGAGGCAAATATTTAGTGGGTTACCAAGGTGAAATGCAAACAGGAACCCGTATAAAAAAAGCGACACCCATACTTGGTACTTCTTATGTACTAGACCCGCTTATTCATGATAGGCGTAAAATGCTGATCCTAACCTACCCATGGAGCGCTTCAAATGAGCCGCATACAATAGTTTATGAAGTTGATATTTACAGCGGAAAGCGAAAAAGAGTCGCTCGCTCACCATCAAAAATGGCAGGCTTTTTAACAGATCATGATGGTAATGTGCGTGTTGCTGTTTCAAACGATGATTATATTAATCAAAAAATTTATACCCGTGAGAAGTCAGGTGGTGAATGGCAACAGCTTGATTTAGGAGAGTTAAAATACACTGATATTAGCCTCCATGCGTTTGATAGTACCGGTGCTTCTGTTTATGTTACAGCGTCAGAAAATGGCGAAGCAAAGGGGCTTTATAAACTAAATTTAGAGAGTAAAAAGTTTGAGCTTTTGCATAAAGAACCACAGGTCTCTCCAAAAAAAGTGTGGGTAGATGAAGTTTCTAAAGAATTATTCGCAATTGAAAATGAGCTTGGCTATCCTGCCTATTCCTTTATAAATAATTCACATAAAAGTGAGCGCTTAAAGGCATTAATACAATCCCTTCAAGGGCAGCAAGTTCAGCTTGTTAGTAGTACTGAAGATGGTGAGAAGAGTATTATCTTTGCGTCAAGCGATACTAACCCTGGCAGTTACTACTTGTTCGATGCCAAAAAGAATAGCTTACGCTTTTTGTTTGCGACTAAAAGCTGGATCAAGCCAAGTGAAATGGCTATAACCAAACCTGTAAATTATAAAGCGCGTGATGGCTTAACAATATACGGATATTTAACCATCCCTAATAATACTGATGAGAAAAACTTACCTTTAGTTGTTATGCCTCACGGTGGTCCTCATGGACCAAGAGATTGGTGGGGCTATGAGAGCGAAGCTCAGCTATTAGCCAGTAGAGGCATTGCAGTACTAAAAGTTAACTTTAGAGGCTCTGGTGGCTTTGGCCGCAACTTTGAACATGCCGGACATAAAAAATGGGGTGCTGAAATACAATACGACATTATTGACGGTGTAAAATACTTAATAGAGCAAGGCACTGTAAATAAAGATAATATTTGTATAATGGGCGCAAGTTTTGGTGGCTATTCGGCACTACAAAGTGCAATTTTAGAACCTGATATGTTTCAGTGTGCTATTGGTGTAGTTGGGGTGTACGATTTACCGCTAATGTTTGAAGAAGGCGATATCTCTGAACGTGACCGTGGACAGCGCTATCTTAAAAGCGCGCTTGGTACTGATGAGGCACTTTTAAAGCGTTTTTCACCTAGCTACAACATAGACAAGCTTAAAGCGCCAGTTTTAATTGTACATGGTGGGCAGGATGAAAGAGCACCAATTGAGCAAGCTGAGTCTTTAGTTGCAGCACTAAAAAAAGAAAACCATCCTTATATATACGAGTTACTTGAAGATGAAGGGCATGGCTTTTATAAAGCAGAGCACAGAACACGCTACTACAAGCAGGTACTTAACTTTTTAGATGAGCATATGACTTTCTAATTATAAGTATGAACGAAGATTGAAAATGGCCAGTTTAACTGGCCATTTTTTATTTGCAGTTTGCTTTATCACACATTTCCTCTAATTCTATTTTCGCTTTGCTATTACCTTGCGCTATTGCCTGCTCATACCAATGTTTTGCTGTTTGTACATTTTGAGTCACGCCTTGTCCATCTCGGTACATTTGCGCAAGATTGAGCTGCCCCCATTGCGAGCCGGCATTTGCGGCTAGAGTAAAACTCTCAAGCGCATCGCTATACTGTCCGTTTTTAAAATACGTAATGCCCTGTTGGTTATTTTTGTCGAGCTTTAAGCCTTTATATAGCGGTTTTGGTTTTGGCGGAAACATAACAAACCCACCATATAAACTATTTGCTGAGGGGCGCAGTACGTCGTAAATCACCCCGTCGTTGTAAAGTCTTTTTACTTCGCTACGAGGCAAAGTAATTTTGTCATCTGAGAAGTAACCTCTTTGTACTAATAAGCTGGTACGCATTGCAGTAGTAATGCCTTTGTTGCGCTTATAGCTGTAGTTACTTACTTGAAACGTAATAAACTGCTCGTCAAAACTTAAAACTTGCGCAACTTTTAAGTTGGTGAGTGTCCAGGGCTCATGAGTAAATTTATCAGCGTGTACTAAATACGTATCGTAGGCTTTAGGGTTAGTTAAGTAGCTTTGCTTTTGCGCTTGCGCAGCAGCGTGTTGTTGGTAAAAAAATAAACCCACCCATAACGCTAAAAATACCCCTATAAAGTATTTAGGTAGAGTGAAAATTTCAAACGTCGGTAACTGCTTTAATTTTACAGGCGTATTATGGCCGCATTGATAGCATTCGTATTTATAGTTTAGTGCTAAAGGTAGAACAGGAATAACCGTAAAGCGTAAAAAACGACTTTGGTTTATTAGATGATAGGCGCGGCTATGGCAGTTAGGGCAGCACTGTGTTTGTGCAAAATGAGGAAACGACTGACTCGTATTGAAAAGCAACATGCCCGCACACTCCTTGTTTTATTTAATTTATATAAAGGTAAAACAAGGAGTGCGTTTATCAAAGTGACAAACTGTAAGTAAGTATGTCAGTTATTAGTTAGCCTGCGCTTTCGGTTGAATTGTTGTTTTGGCATCTGCTGCCATTAACGCAAATACAGCATACGCAGCGGTATTTTGGCGCAGTTTAGCAGGCGTTACTTTATCGAGTGTGTCATCAGCTGTGTGATGGTAATCAAAGTAATCAGTGCCATCTTGGGCCAACTCAAATATAGGTGCCGACACCGCTTTTTTTAATGGGATTAAATCAGGCCCGCCGTTAGCCTGGTTTTTACCAATGTACTCAATGTTTAACGCAGCCAGCTCTTTTGCTATGGCACGTACTACTGGCAGAGAAGCCGCATTAACATTCGACTCAAAACCATATACTACATCGGCGCCAAAGTCCGACTCAGCAGCTGCAACTATATTATGTAAATCGCTTTTATGTTGTGCAAAGTAAGCTTTTGCACCCCAAAGCCCAAGTTCTTCTGCTGCAAACAGTACAACACGAATACTGCGCTTAGGGCGTTTAACATCGCTAATGTGTTTAGCCGCAGCCATTGTTAACGCAACTCCTGCGCCATCATCTAATGCGCCAGTGCCTAAATCCCACGAGTCTAGGTGGCCACCAATTAACACATATTGTTCTGGGTTTTCGGTGCCATTAAATTGGCCTATAACGTTATAGCTTGTGCCTTCTCCTAGGCTTTGTGTTTGTACATTTATATTAACCGTTACCTTTTTGTTTAAGGCCACTAAGCGCGCTATTTGATCCGCATCCGGGTTGGCAATAGTTACGTTAGGTATTTTTTTAACCCCTTCTTTATAGTAACTACCACCAGTGTGAGCAAAGCGATGGTGAGCTGTGCTCACTGAGCGCATCATGTAAGCAACCGCGCCTTTTTTTGCAGCTTCAATTGCGCCTGTGGCACGTGCTTTTACTGCGGGGCCGTATCCGTTGCCGTCTATGTCGCGGTTCATGCGGTAATTAATATAGGCAATTTTACCTTCTAAGCTATTTGCTGGTGCTGCAATTAGCTCATCCAATGTTTCAAACAACACAACCGGTGCACTAATGCCATCATCAGGTGTGCTTACACTGTTACCCAGCGCAGTTAAATGCAGAGGTTGCTCACTTGGGGTGAGTATTTTTCCGCTTTCGCTATAACGGCGCCATTTTGGAAATGTTGCTTCTTCAAGCCATACTTTATCAAAACCAAGTTCGTTAAATTTTGCTTTAGCCCATGCTACTGCTTTTTTATCGTTTTCAGTGCCGGGTAAGCGAGGGCCAACTTCTGTTGTGAGTGACTCGAGTAGCTCGTAGCTCAAATGGCTTTTAAGCGCAGCACTGCGCACCTCATCAACCTGTTGTAATTGCGTTGTGGTGAATTCTGCATTGTTTGCGCTAACGCTGAGGCTGCTAGTCATTAGTAGCGCTGTAATAATTTTTTTCATATAGAGTAAGCCTTTTTATAATTAAGTGTATTAGAGCACTTTTTAAAGGCTTTAAAAAATAGATGAGATGAATGCAGTGGTGTTTTTAATAGGCAGTAAAAAGCCCGCACAATTATTATTGTGCGGGCTTTATAAGTATAAGTTTTATAAATTAAAAGCTAAATTGAGCTGCTAGGCGTACATTTGTGCCTTCGCCCACGGTAACGTTGTTTAAGCCACCGCCGCCTAAGTAGTTTTCGTCTAATAGGTTTTCAATGTTTAAACGAAGGTTTACATCGGTTTTACTTACTTTAAGTTTGTAAGTTGCACCTACATCTACTCGTGTGTAAGCATCTTTTACTACTGTGTTTGCACTATCGGCAAAGCGCTCACCTTCATAAAATGCACCGGCATTAAATGCAATGGTGTCGTTTAACTCATAGCGAGTCCAAAGTGATGCAGACCATTTAGGAGCATCAGTGGGGCGTTTACCTTGTAGGTCTTCGTCACGCTCAAAATTTGCATCTAAGTACATAGTTGATGCCATAACAAATAAGCGATCGGTAGCTGCACCTTGCGCGCTTAGCTCAAGCCCTTTATGGCGTTGCTCGCCTACTTGGTTTGTTTCAGAGGTAAATTCGCCGACTGGCACTTCAAGTGCTTCGGTTACTAAGGTGCCTTTTTTGCTAATATCAAATACAGCACCGCTTAACATTAGGCGGTCATCAAATAGTTGCCATTTAACACCAATCTCTTTTTGCTCAGAGGTAACAGCATCAAGCTTCATACCGTTGTTGATGTCAGTTTCGCTTACTAATGTATCGCTACCTTGTGGCTCAAAACCTTCTGAGTAGCTAGCATAAATAGTCGCAGAAGGGTTAGGGTGATAAAGCACACCTACTTTTGGTACGAACGACTCGTTATCTGCGCCTTCTCTATTTTGCTCATCGTAACGGCCACCTAATGATACTTGCCACTGTGGCGAGAAAGTAATTAAGTCTTGAACGTAAATACCGTAGTAGTCGTATTCAGTTTCGCTAATAGTATCATCTGATTTATAGCTTACTGTTGGGCGGCTTGGCTCGTTTTGGCCAGCGGCAAAATCAAAATACTCTGCTGATGTACGGCGTTGTCCGTAATAGTAATCTAGCGAGTTTGCACCAATTAAAAACTGATGTTGTAAACTACCGGTTTTAAATTCGCCAACAAAATCAATAAATGCGGTTTTAAACTGCCAATCGTCAAAACGGTCGTAAGGGCGTGACTCATAGCTATCGCCTTCTACGAATGTGCTTGGCTTACGAGGTGCAGACTCAAAACGCTGGCGCTCAAATGTTTGCTCGTTGTAACCAAGCTTAACTTGCCAGTGATCGTTTAAGTACACTTCAAAATCTACGCCTAAGTTTTCTACTGTTATGTCGGTAAATGCCCAAGACATATCGCGAATAGTTTTGTCATCGCCAATCACATTGGCGTTGTCATCTATCCAAGCACCTGTATCAAGGCCTGCTTCGTCGTCTGTGCGGTCGTAATGTACACGTACTAATGCGTTGTCGCTTAAATCGTAATCAACAATTACAGCACCTAAAAAACGATCGCGTTCACGGTTTTCGCCGTTTTGGTATTCGCGCCAATAATCAACATCTTGTTTTACTAAAATACCGCGTGCGCGTAAATCTTCAGCGTCGGTAAGTGCACCAGCCGCGTCTAGCATAAAGCGGGTAGAGCCATGTTGGTCTACATCTGCGCTGGCGTTAAATAATGTAGTTGCCGTAGGCTTTTTTGTCACCATGTTAATCAAGCCACCTGGGCCTGATTGTCCGTATAAAATACTTGATGGGCCTTTAATAACTTCTACTTGTTGTAGAATTTCAATCGGTTGCTGGTAGTGAGACCAATGTTGGTGCCCGTCACGTAAGTAGCCTGTTGAAGAGCTAAGTTCAAAGCCGCGTAAGTTAAATACTTCACGGTTACGTTGCTGAGAGCCGGCAGTTAAGCTTGCATCGTTAGTAAGCACTTCGCCAAGTGTGGTTGCTAATTGCTCGCTAATTATTGTATCGCTAATAACAGTGACTGATTGCGCTGTTTCTAACAATGACGCTGATGTTCTCATTGCTCCGTTGGCGTTGTCGACTTTGTAGTCGTTGAAATAGCTGCCTTTAACTTCAATTCGCTCTAGGTCAGTAGGGGCGGCAAAGGCGCTTGTGCTAATGGCACCAACAAGTGCTACGTACAGTGAGTTTAGTTTCATCAATTACATCCAGTGTTAGGGTGTTAAAATTTTTCGAGGATCTTAATGAAAACTAGTATCATTTGCAACTTTTTTATTAACAAGGATTAACGCATCGTAAAATAATGCACATCGGGTATTAATGGTTGCCTAACCTGAATTCTGCTATTATAGAGCCATATTTTGGGGCTAAGCCCTGTGTTGTTTTTATTATTTTGGAATTTATTGTGACTTCTACTGCATTTTCATCTTTGGCTTTACCTGCTGGTTTAGTTGATAATTTATCAACACTTGGCTACTCGCAAATGACGCCTGTACAAGCGCAAAGCCTGCCACCTGTACTTGAAGGTAAAGACATTATTGCACAGGCAAAAACCGGTTCAGGTAAAACTGCTGCTTTTAGTTTAGGTGTGTTAGCTAAATTAAATGTAAAACGTTTTCGTATTCAATCGCTTGTACTTTGTCCAACGCGCGAGCTGGCTGAGCAAGTGGCGGTAGAAATGCGTAAACTTGCCCGCGGTATTCACAATATTAAAATTTTAACCTTGTGTGGCGGGGTTTCTATTGGCCCACAAATAGGCTCGCTTGAGCATGGCGCGCACATTATTGTGGGTACACCTGGGCGAGTAGACGATCATATTCGTAAAGGTACACTGCGTTTAGACGACGTTGAAACGCTGGTACTTGATGAGGCAGATCAAATGCTCGATATGGGTTTTCAAGATACCCTTGATGCCATTATTGAGCGCATACCGCAAAATCGTCAAACGTTGTTATTTAGTGCTACCTTTCCGCGTGCAATTGAAGCGATTGCAAAGCGCGTATTAAAAAATCCAGAGATGATAAAAGTAGAAGAAGAGCAAGAAAAAAGCACAATAAAGCAATACTTTTACAAAATGGACAACAACAAACAGCGTTACTCAACACTTAAATTATTACTACTTAAATTTACACCACAAAGCTGTGTTGTTTTTTGTAATACCAAGGTAGAAACACAACAAGTTTGTGATGATTTAGCAAGTGAAGGCTTTAGCGCAGTGGCGTTGCACGGTGATTTAGAGCAGCGTGATCGCGAGCGTACGTTAATTCATTTTGCTAATAAGAGCGCCTCAATATTAGTTGCTACCGATGTTGCCGCGCGTGGCTTAGATATTGACGACATGGACATGGTAATAAATTACCACTTAGCACACGACCCACAAACCCATGTACACCGTGTAGGGCGCACAGGCCGAGCGGGTAAAAAAGGCATTGCATGCTCTATTTACGGTGAGGCTGAGCAGTTTAAAGTGGCGCAAATAGGCGACCATTACGAACGAGACTTTTTGCCAGAGCCAATGCCTGCTTTTAGTTTATTAGAAAAGCCGCCTTACAAGCCTGAAATGGTTACCCTAATGATCGACTCGGGCAAAAAGCAAAAAGTGCGCGCTGGTGATATTTTAGGTGCACTTACTGGCAAAGATGGTGTTGCAGGACGCCAAGTAGGTAAAATAAATGTACTTGATAACGTTGCCTTTGTAGCCGTTGAGCGCAATGCATCAAAACCTGCGCTACGTAAATTAACCGAGGGCAATATTAAAGGGCGTAAAATTCGTGCCCGTCGCCTTACCCGTTAATTACCTGTTTTGAGCAGCTAGCTTTAGCTGCTCATACTCGGCTCTTATTTGTCTAAATTTACATGCACTCCCAGTTTGCTTATCGGGATGATGTTTTAATGCCAATTGCCGCCAGCGCTTTTGTAGCATAGCCAGGCTAAAGTTTGGCGGTAGTTGCCAAGCCTTAAGTAATGGCTCAATTTGCCCAACTGGTTGCTTTATTAGTGGGTTAAATTGCTGCCAAAAACTATCTAATAATGCCTCTATGTCTTTGGCACTGGTGTCGTAGTTTTCCCAGTTTAAATAGTAACTTTTTAAATGGGACTGCGTTGCTACATTGCTACTTGGCTCTGTAAGTTCAATATGTAATGACGATATAATTAAGTGCTTGGGTAATAGCTGTGTTTGCAGCTCAAATAAAGCATTCATAATTAAAAAATTCTTTTTAAATAAATTTTGCTCAGGGTTTGCATCTAAAGGTGGTAACACCCCTTGTTGAGCGAGCGTTGCAGCTAAGATATGAACTTTCCAAACACGCTGAGTTAAAAGTAGCTCAAAAATCTCATCAATCAGGGGGTTAAGCATTGTTTGCACTCGTTTTGTTGTGTATCTTCAATAAAGATTACACTGACTAAAGCTAAAGTTTGAAGGAATAATATTATGCAAGGCAAATTGAAGTGCCTTTTATTTGTTTTATGTTGTGTGTTCATACTGCCAAGCTTTGCTCAAAATAGTGTATCTTTATTTGATGAATTTAAAAAAGAGCAGCAGTGGGACGTAAAACTCACGCTCGGTAATGCGCTGCTTGAAGCAAAAAATATCACAGAATCCCAAAAGGTCAGTGTGTATTCTGAACTTGCCGATTTAGCCTTCTCCTCAGATGATTTTGAAAATGCCCTGCTGTATTTTAAAAAATTAGAACAGCACACTTCCTTAAACTACCTACCAGATATGCACTTTAGAGCCATTAAAATGCAAGGCGTTGTGTTTTATTTTCAGGGATATTTTCAGCAAGCTATTGTTGAATATAGCCGCGCCATGGTGATTGTTGAAAAAAACAATAAGCAAGTAGAGCTTGCAAACCTGCTAAGTAATATTGGTTTAGCGTACTTCGAAATGAATAATATGGAGCTAACGCTCGAATATTATTTAAAAGCAAAAGAGATTTATGAGAAAAAGGGCAGTGCTCAAGACCAAGCTGATATTTTGCTAAATATAGCAGGGGTGTACATTAGGTTATCACGTTACGAAAGCGCCATTTTATTTTATAAAGAAGTACTTAAAGTTTATCAAAAATTAGCTGATACCAGCGGCATAGCGCAAGTTAACAATAATTTAGGGGTTGCTTACTACGAAAGTTCGCAATTAGATTTAGCGCTGCATTATTACCAAATGGCACTGCGCTATTATATTTCTACCAATGATTATAATAAGTTATCTACCCAATATACTAATTTAGCAAACATCAATTTAATTCTTAATAATGTGGATGTTGCCTACGAGCAAGCTAAATTGGGGGTGCAAAATGCCCTTAAAATTGCTAATCACAGCTTAGAGCTTAACGCCTTACATGCACTGGCTAAAATACAATTTGTGAGAGGCGAGCTTGCTGATTCGCAAAAAAGCCTAGATAAAGCAACCGATTTGGCCACACAATATAATAGTGTGCGTATCAAGCGCGATGCTTTTGGTACACGCTCGCTCCTAGAGGCAAGCAAAGGCAACTACGCTGAGGCATTAACTCTGCACGAAAAGTTTGTAGCAGAGCAGCGCGGTATAAATAGCGAAACAATTACCAGCGCTTTAGCTGTACTGCAAAATCAATTTAAAGCTACTCAGTTAAATCAAGAAATTCAAAAGCTGAAGCAAGAACGAAAAGTACAAAAGTTAAAAATGAGCCAACGTTCGCAGCTTACGGTTTTTATTTTTGTTTTATTATTTTTAGTAATTGTAACGGGTACCGCGCTTTATCGTCGGGGCGCCGAAAAGCGTGCTAAGCAGTTATTAAAAGAACAAGTTGCGCAGCGTACAGCAGAGCTACAAGCTATTGCCCAAGAGCTACGAGAAGCAAATGATGTTAAAAGCCAGTTTTTGGCAAATATTAGCCATGAAATTAGAACCCCGCTCACCGCTATTTTAGGCCAAACAGATGATTTAATTAATGGTTTGTACGAGCCTGAAAACCTACAAGATGAATTAAAAATAATTCAACGACATAGCGATCACTTAAAAAGTTTAATTAATGACGTACTCGATTTAAGTAAAATAGAAGCAAACAGATTAGAGCTTAATATTTCGTGCTTTGACATAGTGCAGCTAGTTAGCGATGTACATGCCATGTTTATTACGCAGGCTAAGGCGAAGCATTTACAAATTCGTTTTGATAACCATGTAGGCAATGCGTTTTATACCAAGCTCGATTTAATGCGGGTGAAGCAAATACTCATTAATTTATGTGCTAATGCTGTTAAGTTTACGCAGGCGGGGCAGGTAGTTGTGTCTTTAAACAAAACCGAGCAAGGGCTTGTTTTTATAGTTAAAGACACCGGTATTGGCATGAATTCATCACAGCTAAAACAAATATTTGAATGCTTTAGCCAAGCCGATAACAGTATTAGTCGCCGCTTTGGTGGCACCGGGTTAGGGCTTAGTTTGTCTCAACAGTTAGCCTCTATGATGGGCGGCTACATTAGCGTACAAAGTGAGTTTAAACGCGGAAGTCAGTTTTCGCTGTTTTTACCCTGTATAGAAGTTGAAAAAGAGCTAGATGAGTACGAACATGTAAGCGCCGCTGAACAGGTTAAGCAGTTAACCGGGCGTGTAGTACTGGCTGAGGATCATCCCGACAATCGCAGACTCATAAGTCGTTATTTACGTTCTATGGGGCTTGAAGTTATTGCGGTAGAAAATGGCGAGCAAGCGGTTGAGAAGTGCCTACAAATATACCCAGACCTCGTGCTGCTTGATATACAAATGCCTATTATGGACGGGCGTGCTGCGTTTTCGTTGTTGCAACAGTGCGGCTTTCAAGCGCCTATTTTTGCTTTAACGGCCAATGCAATGAGCCATGAAGTTGATGATTATCTTGCCCTAGGGTTTACAGGGTATTTAGGTAAGCCATTAGATAAAAACGCGTTTTATAACACCCTTGCCCAGCATTTAGGTGAAGCAAAACAAGAGGCAGCCTATACAGCTAAGATAGACATGAGCGACTTAGTAACAAGTTTTAAGCAAAGCTTCACGTTTGAAAGCGAAACCATAAGTCAGCACCATAATAGTAATGACCTAGAGGCACTACAAAAAGACAGCCATCGTATTTTAGGCGCTGCGCAAATGTTTGCGTTAGACGATATTGCCAAAGCCGCTAAAAATCTCGATATGGCTTTACTCAATAAACAAAGCCAAAGTAAAGAACACATTCAAAAGCTTGTAGATGAATTACAGCGTGTACTTAAAAAATATAACGAGAGTTAATTATACCAATCGTGTTAGGTTATTAGACATTTATAGCGACAGATAAATAGAGTGGTCATAAGGCATAAGTTTTGACACCTAGTTGTTCTACATAAGAAATTTATAACGCCATTAACGCTTTATTTAGTATGCTAGAAAGGCTAAATATCTAAGCCGATTGGTATTAGTCGTTTAAACATAAAAAAAGCGCCCTAGGCGCTTTTTTTATATAACGAAAACGCGCTTATTGGCGTTTCATCGAATCGAAGAATTCATCGTTCGTTTTGCTCATAGAAAGCTTATCAATTAAGAATTCCATAGCATCAATCTCTGACATTTCATGAACAATCTTACGTAAAATCCACAGCTTTTGTAGCTCATCTGGCTTAGTAAGTAGTTCTTCACGACGCGTACCAGAGCGGTTAAAGTCGATGGCAGGGAATACACGCTTTTCAGCAATCTTACGATTTAAGTGTAGTTCCATGTTACCGGTACCTTTAAACTCTTCGTAGATAACTTCATCCATTTTAGAGCCCGTGTCGATAAGAGCTGTAGCTATAATCGTTAAGCTACCGCCTTCTTCAACATTACGTGCAGCACCAAAGAAGCGCTTAGGCTTGTGCAATGCGTTAGCATCAACACCACCGGTAAGTACTTTACCTGATGAAGGAATCACGGTGTTGTAAGCACGTGCTAAACGGGTGATTGAATCAAGCAAGATAACCACATCTTTTTTGTGCTCAACTAAACGTTTTGCTTTTTCAATAACCATTTCTGCAACTTGTACGTGGCGAGAAGCTGGCTCATCAAACGTTGATGCAATAACTTCACCTTTAACGAGGCGCTGCATCTCGGTTACTTCCTCCGGACGCTCATCAATAAGTAAAACCATTAATGTAACATCTGGGTGATTGTGAGTAATTGATTGTGCAATGTTTTGCAGTAGCATTGTTTTACCCGCTTTAGGCGGTGCTACTAACAAACCACGTTGGCCACGGCCAATTGGAGATGCTAAATCAAGTACACGAGCGGTAATGTCTTCTTTACTGCCGTTACCGCGTTCCATACGAAAACGTTCGTTTGCATGTAGTGGGGTAAGGTTTTCAAAAAGAATTTTAGTGCGAGAGTTTTCAGGTTTATCGAAGTTAACTTCATTTACTTTTAATAAAGCAAAGTAGCGTTCGCCATCTTTAGGTGGACGAATAAGCCCTGAAATAGAATCGCCAGTACGCATGCTGAAACGGCGAATTTGGCTTGGAGATACATAAATATCATCTGGGCCAGCTAAGTAAGATGCTTCTGATGATCTTAAAAAACCAAAACCATCTTGTAAAATCTCTAGTACACCGCCACCGAAGATGTTCTCTCCGCCTTTGGCATGTGCTTTAAGAATAGCAAAAATGATATCTTGCTTTCTTAAGCGGGCTACGTTTTCGAGCCCCATGGACTCAGCTAAGTTTACAAGTTCTTTTATAGACTTGTCTTTTAATTCGCGTAAATGCATATTGGTGGGTTCTTTATTACAATTGTCATACTCAAAATCGCTTTGATAGTTGAGTGAGGTTTGTTGAATATAACTAAGGATTAGTTGGCTTTATAAACTAGCAGTTCACTGGCATAGCGTCCAGTCTTTATACAAAATAAACACAAAAAAAGGGCAAAAACGCCCTTTTTTTTAATTTTTACTTAGATATTGTTTTCTAAGAACTCGATAAGTTGAGTTTTAGAAAGCGCACCAACTTTCGTTGCAGCTACTTGACCGTCTTTAAAAAGAAGCAGAGTAGGAATACCACGAATACCAAATTTAGGCGGTGTACCCGCGTTTTGGTCGATGTTTAATTTAGCAACTGTTACACGGCTTTCGTATTCATCAGCTACTTCATTAAGGATAGGGGCGATCATTTTACAAGGTCCGCACCACTCAGCCCAAAAATCTACTAGTACAGGCTTGTCTGATTGTAATACGTCAGCTTCAAAGCTATCGTCAGTAATTTGGATTATTTTCTCGCTCATTGCGCTCTCCGATTTAGTTAGGCGAAATATTTAGTGCGTATTTAAACACTCTTGTTTCTTATTGCAAGTTTAAACGTTATGCTTAAACGCTATGACTAAGACACATTTGACCGATAAAAAGTTTTCAGACTTTGCTATCGCACCGGAAGTGGTTGCCGGTTTAACCGAAAGTGGGTTTGAATATTGCACACCCATTCAAGCAAAATGCCTACCTTTTATTTGTGACGGACGCGATATCGCGGGCCAAGCACAAACAGGTACGGGCAAAACGTTGGCGTTTTTAACTGCCACGTGCCATCGGTTATTACAATCTAGCAAAGCACCTAGTAAACATCCAAGAGCCCTGATCATGGCCCCGACTCGGGAGCTTGCGATTCAGATACACAAAGATGCTAAAATTTTAGCGCCGCACTGTAATCTTAACTTAGGTTTAGTATATGGTGGCGAAGATTACGAAAAACAACGTGCACAATTAGAAAAAGGCGTTGATATTTTAATTGGTACTACAGGTCGACTAATCGATTTGTACAAGCAAGGCTGTTACACCCTTAATGAAATTGAGGTAGTTGTGCTTGATGAAGCCGATCGTATGTTCGATTTAGGCTTTATAAAAGACATTCGTTACATGTTCCGCCGCATGCCAGATACAGCAGATAGATTAAACCTATTATTTTCTGCCACGCTTTCTTATCGCGTGCAAGAACTTGCCTTTGAACATATGACCAACCCTGAGCACGTTCAAATCGAGCCAGACGTTAAAACAGGTAAGCGAATTAAAGAAGAGCTATTTCATCCTTCTCAAGAAGATAAAATTAAGCTGCTATTAACTTTAATTGAGGAAGAATGGCCAGACAAAGCCATTGTGTTTGCCAATACAAAGCACAGCTGTGAAACAGTGTATGCCTGGTTAAAAGCCGATGGCCACCGAGTAGGTATGCTCACTGGCGATGTAAACCAGAAAAAACGCCAATCTATATTAGCGCAATTCACCAAAGGCGAATTAGACTTTTTAGTGGCAACCGATGTGGCAGCACGTGGGCTACATATCCCTGAGGTAAGTCATGTATTTAACTTTGACCTGCCAGATGATTGTGAAGATTACGTTCACCGTATTGGCCGTACAGGTCGTGCGGGCGCATCAGGTCATGCAATTAGCTTTGCATGTGAGCAGTACGCTTATAACCTGCATGAAATAGAAGAGTATATAGAGCACAGCATTCCTTTATCACATTATGATAAAACCGCATTGCTAGATGATTTAACAAAGCCTACTATTCAAAGAAAGCGCAACTATTCTACAGGCCCACGTAATCGTAGTAATAATAACGGACGTCGCCCAAATAATAGTTACCAAAAAGGACGGTCGTAACTCGGCCGTTACTGTACGTAGTAGTAACTAGAGGTTTTTGAACGGTGGGGCAATTTAAACCGCAAAAAAATGTGTATGCAGTCATTGATTTAGGCTCAAATAGCTTTCATATGCTTATTGCTAAATCAATTGCTGGCGGCCTACAAACTATAGGCCGCGTTAAACGCAAAGTAAGATTAGCCGCAGGGCTTGATAAAGATAACGTATTAAGCACTGAGGCAATGCAGCGAGGCTGGGAGTGCCTTGCACTTTTTGCTGAGCGCCTACAAGACATTCCAAAACAAAATATAACCATAGTAGCAACGGCCACATTACGTCTTGCGACGAATGCCGATGTTTTCAAAGCACAAGCCGAAAAAATCTTAGGCCATACTATTAATGTAATAAGTGGTGAGCTAGAAGCACGCACTATTTATAAAGGCGTAGCACACACTTCATCATGCACTGGCAAGCAGCTAGTTATTGATATTGGTGGTGCAAGTACCGAAGTCGTTATAGGTAAGGGTTTTGAGGCACTGCACTATAAAAGCTTAAATATGGGGTGTGTTACTTATTTAGAACGCTATTTTAAAGATTGCCAATTAAGTGAAGCAAACTTTAACGCTGCCATCAAAGCTGCCCACGAAGTTATTGATGAAATTGCCCCTGAGTATAAACAAGCAGGTTGGCAAATTGCATCGGGTGCTTCTGGCACAGTGCAAGCCATTCAAGAAATAATGGTTGCGCAACACTTAGATGAACTACTCACCCTAGAAAAGCTAAATAAAATAAAAGAGCAATCAATAACGTTTAGCACTATCGCTGCACTAGACTTACCTGGTCTAAGCGAAGAGCGTAGATTAGTTTTTGTATCTGGCCTAGCTATCTTAATTGCGCTATTTGAATCGCTTGAAATTGAAAAAATGGGATTAGCTGGCGGTGCACTTCGCGAAGGTGTGCTTTACAGTATGGTGCCCGAGCTTCATAACAACGACATTCGTAAACGCACCGTTGATGGGTTTATGGACCGTTACCATGTTGATCAAAAGCAAGCTAATCGGGTATCGAGCTTAGTTATTCAACTGGCAGAACAAGTAGGTGAAAGCTGGCCGCTTGTTAGTGAAAATGCGTTGCCGCTTTTAAAAGCCGCAGCACAACTACACGAAATTGGTTTATTAATAGAGTACAAGCAATATCACAAGCACACAGCCTACATTATAGAAAACACCGATATGCCAGGTTTTTCACAATCTGAACATAAAGTGATTGCAGCTGTTGCTAATGCACATCGCTCCGATATTCAAAAAGGCAGCTTCGACGCTCTAGGTGCACATAGTACACTTACCCAATACTTAGTTAGGTTATTAAGAATTGCCGTAATATTATCGATGCGCCGACAAGACGACGTACTTCCTAGAATAGAGTTATCTGTAGAAAAAGACACCTTAGACTTAAAGTTTGCCAATAACTGGTTAAAAGAACACCCTCTTATGGCTAGTGAGCTACAACAAGAGTCTAAATTGCAAAGTAAACTCGGTTGGAAACTCATCGTAAACTAATATAAAAGGCCCGTAAGTGCCTTTTTAGTGTTTAAAGTAACCACTTTGCTTCAATTTCACGCGAACAGTCATTTATTTCAAGTTTTCTTCAAAAAAGGGTTGATCTGTTTTC
>NZ_PNDP01000067.1:0-82728 GCF_005886415.1 Pseudoalteromonas sp. S327
GGATATCGCCAAGCGGTAAGGCACCAGGTTTTGATCCTGGCATTCCCAGGTTCAAATCCTGGTATCCCAGCCAATTTCTTCTACCAAAGAAATTGCTAAAAGAATGACCATATGCGGGAGTATCGGAATTAGCAGTTGTCTTGAATTAGGCGCTGGATTTAGGTTCCAATACATTAACACCTGTATATGTTAAATGCGGGAGTGGCGGAATTGGTAGACGCGCTGGATTTAGGTTCCAGTATCTTAGGATGTGAGAGTTCAAGTCTCTCCTTCCGCACCATGTTCTTATCTAGAACTAAAACTATTCCAAATTTAGCGTTGGGATATCGCCAAGCGGTAAGGCACCAGGTTTTGATCCTGGCATTCCCAGGTTCAAATCCTGGTATCCCAGCCAATTTCTATATTATCCTGTACTCTTCCTCATTAGCATATTTGTGTATAAACTCATTAATGTTTACTGGCTTGCTAAAATAATACCCTTGTAAATAATCACAATCCATTAGCGTTAATGTTTGTTTAAGATCGTTATCTTCTATCCCCTCTGCCACCACTTTACAATTAAGTCGCGTCGCTAAAAACAATGTCGATTCAACAATCGCGTAATCTGCTATTTGAGTCAGCATGTCTTTTATAAATGACTGATCTATTTTTATTTGGCTTATTGGTAATTCTCGCAGTAATACCAAAGAAGAAAAACCAGTACCAAAATCATCTACACTAAATTCAAACCCTCTGCTATTTAGTTTTTGCATCATTGTGCGGGCGGCTTCTAGGTTTGTCATCATGGCGCATTCGGTTATTTCAAAAATAATTGCGTCGCTTAGCGTTGGATCATGCTTTACTAGTTCTTCAACAAACTCATAAAACTCCGGGCTTTCTAAATCTTTAGTAGAAAGGTTTACATGCAACGAACCTATAAACCCAGCTGCTTTTAACACCTTTAAGTGCTTTATTGTTTCTAGTAGCACCCATTTAGAAATATTTAATATCAACCCACTTTGCTCGGCAATGCCAATAAACACCTCTGGGCTAATAAAAGAGCCATCACTTTGCGGCCAGCGTATTAATGCCTCTGCACCATGTACTTCATCGGCTCTGGCATCAAAAATAGGCTGTAAATAAAGCTCAAATTCGTGGTTTTTAATGGCGTGCTTAATACGTGAGGTCATATTTGAAAGCTCATTTGCTCGGGTGCTCAGCGCCTCAAAGTAATGTACATACAGTTGCTGTGTGTCTTTAGCCTCATGCAGTGCTAAGTCTGCTTGCTTTAATAGCTCATTAGCGTGCGACGAGTGATTCGCAAAGGTTGTTATTCCCACAGTCACGTGTACACGTAAGCTATGCTCGTAAATATGAAATGGGTGTTTAGTTGATTTTTTTATTGCTTCAATACATAAATTAATTGCCTCATTGGCTGAGCTATCAACAATAAGTGCAAATTCATCGCCACCTAAACAGTACAGCTTGGCTATTCCCACAATATTATGGCTGAGTGTTTTTGAAAAAATGCTTAACAGCATATCCCCTACTTTATTGCCGTATGAGTCATTAATCGATTTAAAGCGGTTTAAATCTATAAGCATTAAATAAAACGAAGGCTCGTACTTAACTTGTTTGTTAAGCACCTGAAAAAACTTTTTTCGATTAGGGAGACCAGTTAAGCTGTCGTTTTCGGCAAGGGTTCGTTGACGTTTTGCAAAGCGGTCTATTTTTAAAATACTTTTATAACTGAGCTGAATAACTAAATAAACAAAAGCGCCCCCGCCAAATAAAATTAGCGATACGCTCATAGCAATAAATCCGGCTATATCGTTATTTACAAAATAATAAAGTACATACCAATAACCCACTATAAAGCTAAAAATAAGCGCCAGTAGCAAAATCCACGAAACACGGTTAGTTTTTTTACAAATTTTTATTGTTGGCACAATGCTCAGCGTTAATAGCAAAGCGCCGACAATGAGTATAAAAATAAAAAAATTATCCACAAACACACAACTTTTAATTGGTTAGTAGTTTGAGTATGGCAAAAAAACGCAATAACGGAATAAATTAATAGTGACAACTATGCTGGTGCCCAAGTGGCATAAGAAAGGGAGTGATTGGCTGTGCATTTATTAATTTAGCCAATCACTTAAGTAGATTTAATTAAGCTCCCCACTAATGGCGTATTTTAATACCCAGTTTTTTAAAGGACCGGTATTGTTAGCCATTTTTAAAAACTGGCTGCGTGCCCATTTTAGTGGCGTAATTTGGTTAGAAAAACCAAAGTAACACGCATCCATCATGCTCATCATTAATAGGTTGGCATTACGGCGGCTTCGCTCGTATTCTTTTAGTTTTAGCGGGCAACCAATATCATCAGCATCTTCAAGTGCCTGTGCGAGTGATACCACATCTTGAAAGCCTAAATTAACGCCCTGCCCAGCCAGTGGGTTAATTGTATGAGCCGCATCGCCCACTAACACCAAACGCCCATTAGAGTAATTATTTGCATGCTGACGGGTAAGCGGAAATACCGCATGGCTTTGTACCTCAAAATCCCCTGCAAGAAGCGGAAACTTATTTAAAACATGCGCTTTAATTTGCTCAGCCGTTAACCCTTTAAAGTTTTGTAAGGTATTGGCGCTGTCGTACCAAATTAAATTAGCGTATGGCGCCTGCATAGGTAAAAAGGCTAACGGGCCTGTAGGGGTAAATTGTTGCCACGTTTTTACTTGCTGCGGCGCATCTAGCTTTATTAGTACGCCCATGCAGTGCTGCTGATACTGCCACCCTGTTACACCAATATTTGCCTTTGCACGTAGCTGCGATTGCCCGCCATCGGCTGCAATAACTAAATCAGCAGTGTAACGGGTATCGCCATAAATGAGGGTGATTGACGTTGTGTCTTGCTCAATAGCGCTTAAAGGTGCTGATTGTTCAATAACCTCAATATTATAATGCGCAAACTGCTGCCAAAGGCTTGCTTGTATTAAATTGTTTTCAATTAAATGACCTAAGTGCGAAGTATTAATATCGGCGCAATCAAATAATAGGTTGTCGCCACCGCGCTCAAATGCTTCTAACTGCGTGTAAGGTGCTAATCGATTTTGCCTTAAAATAGGCATAGCCCCTAGCTCGTCCAGCAGGTTTTCTGAAAAACGGTTAATAGCCGATACCCGTATATCTACCTGATCACTTGCTAAAATGGCGTCGGCGTTAATCAGTTTTTTTTCTATTATTTGTACTGATTTTCCTTGCTGTGCAAGCTTTATGGCCATGGCCGCACCGACCATCCCTGCGCCTACAACAATCACTTTGTTTTGAGTCATGTTTTTCATCATTTGGTTAATACGTGAAACTGTTTTGATTGTACCGTAACTCGCCGCATTAGTGCGAGAGTATATAACTATCACACTATTAAACTGCCTGTGTATTGATTTGAGATCACAAACATGAAAACTATACTTGGATCTGGGCGGGTATCCAGCTAAAATACGCGTCCTTTAAGTGAGCAACCTTGCTCCTTAATCCCGTTTTAAGCACATTTTTGTGCCACTACCGAATTGAACACGAGGCTATATTTCAATGAGCAAAAAGCTGCATATCAAAACTTGGGGTTGTCAGATGAACGAGTACGACTCTCAGAAGATGGCTGATCTTTTAGATGCAACCAACGGCTACCAGCTAACGGAAGAAGCAGCAGACGCCGACGTTATTTTACTTAACACCTGTTCAATTCGTGAAAAAGCGCAAGAAAAAGTATTTCACCAATTAGGTCGCTGGAAGTTATTAAAAGACGACAAGCCAGATTTAATTATTGGTGTAGGTGGTTGTGTTGCCTCTCAAGAAGGTGACTCTATTCGCCAGCGTGCACCGTTTGTTGATGTTATTTTTGGCCCACAAACATTGCACCGTTTACCTGAAATGATTAAACAAGTGCAAGGCGACAAAGGTTCATCGGTGGTTGATATTTCGTTCCCAGAAATTGAAAAGTTTGACCGTTTACCAGAGCCAAAAGCAGAAGGCCCGTCTGCATTTGTATCAATAATGGAAGGTTGTTCTAAGTACTGTACTTTTTGTGTTGTACCTTACACCCGTGGTGAAGAAGTTAGCCGCCCATTAGATGACGTATTATTAGAAGTTGCGCAACTTGCCGAGCAAGGTGTACGTGAAGTAAACCTGCTTGGTCAAAATGTAAATGCATACCGCGGTGAAACACACGATGGCGAAATCTGTTACTTCTCAGATTTAATCCGTTACGTAGCAGCGATTGATGGCATTGACCGTATTCGTTACACCACCTCGCACCCGGTAGAGTTTACGCCAGATATTATTGATGTGTACGCTGATGTACCAGAGCTTGTTGATCACTTACACCTACCTGTGCAAAGTGGTTCAGACCGTATTCTTAATTTAATGAAACGCGGCCATACAGCGCTTGAGTACAAATCAACAATACGTAAGCTGCGTAAAATTCGCCCTAACTTAAGCATGTCGTCAGACTTCATTATTGGTTTCCCAGGTGAAAGCAAAACAGACTTTGAAGCCACGATGAACCTAATTAACGACATTGGCTTTGATATGAGCTTTAGCTTTATTTACAGTGCGCGTCCAGGTACGCCTGCCGCCGACTTACCTGATGACGTATCAGAGCAAGAGAAAAAAGAGCGCTTATACCTACTACAAAACCGTATTACGCAAATGGCACAACAAATTAGCCGCCAAATGTTTGATACAGAGCAACGTATTTTAGTTGAGGGGCCTTCTAAAAAGAACCCAATGGAATTACGTGGCCGCACCGAAAACAACCGTGTAGTTAACTTTGTTGGCCCACACACAGTGATCGGCCAGTTTGTTGATGTACGTATTACCGAAGCGTTACCAAACTCTTTACGTGGCGATTTAATTCGTACAGAATCAGAAATGAACTTACGTCGTGATATTGCTCCTTCAGCTATTTTAACAAAAGCTGCAAGCGTTGAGCCAAAAATCGATACAACCAACGAAATTGGCGTAGCTACTTTCGTACCGTAGTTGTATAAATTCATTGCGCCAGTGACCCTTACTGGCGCACCCGAATAGGAAGTAATTTTGAGTAATCAGTTAAAAACATTAGAGATTTATTTAGAACCTGCCGACAACAAACGCCTTTCTTCTTTATGTGGCCCGTTTGACGAAAACATCAAACAAATTGAACGCCGCCTAGGTGTTGAAATAATCCACCGCGACAACTTTTTTAAAGTAACAGGTAAACTGCACTCAAGTGCCGCGGCCGTAGACATTTTAAAAAACCTTTATGTTGATACTCAACCTGTTCGTGGCGAAATTGGTGAAATAGAGCCCGACAACGTACATTTAGCCATTACCGAATCAAAAGCCCTAGAACAAGAAGTGCCGCAAAGTGCGTACGGCAAAGAAATGTTTATTAAAACCCGCCGTGGCGTAATTAAACCGCGTAATGACAACCAAGGTTTGTATGTTGCTAATATTTTGCATCACGACATTACCTTTGGGATTGGCCCTGCCGGTACAGGTAAAACATACCTAGCAGTTGCAGCCGCAGTAGATGCTCTAGAGCGCCAAGAAATACGTCGTATATTACTTACCCGCCCAGCGGTAGAAGCCGGTGAAAAACTGGGCTTTTTACCAGGCGATTTAAGCCAAAAGGTAGACCCATACCTGCGCCCTCTTTACGACGCGCTATTTGAAATGCTTGGCTTTGAAAAAGTAGAAAAGCTTATTGAAAAACACATTATTGAAATTGCCCCACTTGCTTACATGCGTGGCCGTACACTAAATGATGCGTTTATTATTTTAGATGAAAGCCAAAATACCACCGCAGAGCAAATGAAAATGTTTTTAACCCGTATAGGCTTTAACTCTAAAGCAGTAATAACGGGCGATATAACACAAGTTGATTTACCACGCGGTGCGCGCTCAGGCCTTCGTCATGCAATAGAAGTACTTAGCGATGTTGAAGAAATTAGCTTTAACTTTTTCCAATCGCACGACATTGTTCGCCACCCTGTTGTTGGCCGTATTGTCGAAGCCTACGAGCGCAATGACGAAAGCGAGCGACTAAAGCGTATAGAAAAACAAAAAGCCAAAGAGCAACTTGCCGCTCAACAGCCGCCTTCAACTAATGAGTAATACCGTGAGCACCGAATTAGATTTACAAATAGCGTGTGAGTTTGACAACCTCCCAAGCGAAGAACAATTTGCACTGTGGGCCGATAAAGCCCTGAGCAAGTTTCGTGATGAGTCGGAGCTGAGCATCGTTATAAGCGATGAAGCCCAATCACAACAATTAAACAACGACTACCGTGGTAAAAATAAACCAACCAACGTGTTGTCGTTCGAATTTGAAGCACCGCCAGGCATTGATTTGCCATTAGTAGGTGATTTAATAATTTGCCCAGCCATTGTATTGGCCGAGGCAATCGAGCAAGAAAAGTCATTTCATGACCACTTTGCCCATATGGTTATTCATGGATGCTTGCATTTACTTGGATTTGACCATATAAAGAGTGAAGACGCTTTTGAGATGGAAAGCATAGAAAAGCAATTACTTGCAGAGCTAAACATAGCTGACCCATACCGGGACGAAATTTAATTTAACGGAGCATTTAGACGCAATGAGCGACGATAACTCGCAATCTAGCCAGGGTTCTTCTGGCAAAACGTGGATGGGCCGCATAGCCCAAATGTTGCAAGGGGAACCCCAGAATAGAGAAGAGCTGGTTGAAGTAATTGCCGACGCGCAAGAGCGTGACGTAATCGACCCAGAAACCAAAGAAATGATTGAAGGTGTGCTTGGTGTATCCAAGCTTAAAGTGCGCGATATAATGATCCCGCGCTCACAAATGGTCACACTTGAGGTCGACAGCCCCCTTGAAGATTTGATCCCCATGATGGTCGACTCCACCCACTCGCGTTTTCCGGTGGTGTGTGAAGACAAAGACCACGTTGAAGGTATTTTGCTCGCAAAAGACTTGCTGCCGCTTATTTTAAATAAAGATGAGCACCTACCCTCACTGCGCGAATATTTACGCCCAGCCATGGTAGTGCCAGAAAGCAAGCGCGTAGACACCCTACTAAATGAATTTCGTCAGCAACGCTACCACATGGCTATTGTAATTGACGAATACGGCGGTGTATCGGGCCTTGTCACCATTGAAGATATTCTTGAAATAATTGTCGGCGAAATCGAAGATGAACACGACGAAGAAGAAGATCAACAAGATATTCGCCAACTTGCTAAGCATGTATACGTAGTACAAGCGCTCACACCTGTAGATGACTTTAACGAGTACTTTAAAACAGGTTACAGCACCGATGAAGCCGACACCATTGGCGGCACGGTACTACACGCATTTGGCCATATGCCAAGTCGCGGCGAAACAATTGAAATAGACGACTATCAGTTTAAAGTAACTAATTCTGATAACCGTCGTATTTTACAACTGCAAGTCACCGTTCCTAAGGTTGATGAAAACGACAGTGAAGAAACTACTAACTAAACTCACCCTGTTAGTAAAAGATAAAAAAGCATGGCTCGCACTGGTTGCGGGCCTTATTTTAACTTTTGGCTACGCCCCTTACCAAATTTGGCCCATCGCATATTTTAGCATTGCCGCCATTATTTTTTGTATTAACCCAAACAACACAGGTAAAACACACGCAAAAAGCGCTGCTAAATATGGCTTTATATTTGGCTTAGGTTGGTTTGGCGCGGGTATTAGCTGGGTGCATGTATCTATTGCCACCTTTGGCGGCATGCCGCTTATAGCATCGCTCTCGTTAATGGCTTTACTGTGCTCATATTTAGCCCTGTTTCCAGCACTCGCGTTTTGGGCTGCAACTCGCTTTGCAAGTGGCCCTAAAAGCATGGGGGCACTTCTAATTGCCACTATAGCCATTAGTGAATACTTACGTGGACACTTACTGACCGGCTTTCCATGGCTAAGTTTTGGCTATACACAAACAGATGGCCCGCTTAGGCTGCTTGCCCCTTATATTGGCGAATTTGGCTTAACGCTTACCTGTGTTGGCATTGGTTTTGCCCTTTACAGGCTCACCCAAAAAGATTTTAAAACCCCATTAATAAGCGCAGCCGCTTTAGCGTTACTTGTTATTGGCGCATTAAATTCAGGTAATAATCGCTACTCTGGCAAAGAAATGTCGACCTTATTGGTGCAAGGTAATATTAAACAACACCTGCGCTTTGAACCCAGTGAGTTTTGGACCACCATGAGCAAGTACCAAGACCTAACACGCCCACATTGGGATGCCGACCTAGTGGTATGGCCCGAAGCCGCAGTGCCCGAAATAGAAGCCCTTGCCGACACGTACTTAGCCAACTTAGACAGCGCGGCGTCGTTTAATAAAACCGCGTTAGTTACCGGTATTGTTGACTACCAGCTCGACACCAAAACCATTTACAACACCCTTATTGTGGTAGGTAATAAAGAGCACAACGACGAGCACGGCCATTATCGCTACCTAGACAAAAACCGCTACCGTAAGCACCAGTTGTTACCTATCGGCGAATTTGTACCATTTCAGGATATACTACGCCCTATAGCGCCATTGTTTGATTTACCTATGTCATCGTTTACGCGTGGCGATAGAGTGCAAAACAACTTACGCGCCAATGGATTTAATCTGCTACCTGCGATTTGCTACGAAATAGTATTTGCCGATTTAGTACGCGGTAATTACCAAAGCGACTCTGACTTGCTGTTTACCGTAAGTAACGACGCGTGGTTTGGCGACTCCATTGGGCCATTACAACACATGCAAATAGCCCGCATGCGCGCATTAGAGTTACAACGCCCGCTGGTACGTGTTACCAACAATGGCGTAAGCGCCGTATACGACCCAATAAGCCACACACAACAAACCATGCCACAGTTTGAAGCTGCGACCATGAAAGCCGATATAAATCTTATACAAGGCGACAGCGTGTACAGCCAATACGGCAATGTGTTTGTATGGGGATTTGTGGTGTTGATGATGATCGGTGGAATTGGGGTTAGGTTTAGAAAGTGAATGGAAGTTGATAGCTGTGTAAAAAACAGCTATTAAAAAGAAATGTGTTTTTTGTTGGGTTTCGCTTCGCTCTACCCAACCTACAATAATTACTTTTTGATCCAACCTATGCTTAAAATATAGCGAGTACCTTGCTCTATTTTTAATACTTGATGCCGCTCAATATCGGGCCTGAAAAGTTTAATTCGACTGTAATTTATAATCGGGTTTTCACACATAAACTCACCACCCCTAGCGGCATGCTTCAATACAATATTAAGCCTAAAGTGCCTGCCAGTTTTAACTTCATCGGTATGCGGCTTTATTTCACTGCCCTGCGGGAATTTAATTAAGTATGCATCCAATTTAAAAGGGAAAAGCATGTAGCACAATAACATTTTATCGTAACCCGACTTTTGTCGCCCACGTTGCCAACTAAATAATTTATTTGCCATAAACTACACTTTCACTTGTTCTGAAAATCCCTTAGAAAGAATATCAAAACCACTTAAATTTCAGTTTGGCAGAATGTACTCTGCTCGCCTGTGGTCTTAGTAGATTGCAATGAATATCAATATAGCTACTCTTATTCGGTTCTATAAATATGTCATCGCTTTTACCTAAACAATTACCAACAAATTTGCCATTCTTATCAAATGTAGAAGCAATTACTCCAGCAGCATATATGCTTTCGTTGGTTATATTTTTTAGCTCTGCAGTTATTCTTACGCGCCCATTTTCTTTAAAAATATCAGAAAGGGTAAGTTTGTAATCATTACTTAAATCAGACGTGCTATCTAATGTTTTATTAGAAACCTGCTCTTTAAATCCACTCTCCACCTCAGCAGCTATTGTGAGCGCGTATACACTGATGCCACCTAGAGTTGCTATTACAAACCCTGCTCCCCAAAAAAAACCCTTTATAATCTCATTAAAATTATTACTCATTTAATTCCCTTTTAATTTTCCCACTGAATTTAGTAAATAATATACCCAAAGCAACCCTTTTTTTTCTACCAAGTTTATAAGTTAAAGTTTACCTTTTTAATAAGCTTTTTAACCCATAATACCAACTAAGCGCAGCGACTGTGCCATGAGTTTCATCTTTAAAGTAACGTTGATTAATAATTAGATTATTGCTTGGGTGCGCTTTTAACTTTTTAGCAAACGCTACACCCCATTGATAATTTGCTTTACCAATTTCGCCAAACGCTTCGTCATTATTTGCAAAGGTAAAATATACATTGCCATTAAGCGGCTTATTTATAAGTTGTTTCTCATCAAAATAATGGTTTAGGTAGTTATTATCCCACAGGTAGGTTGCATCAATTATTAAGTAATCTGTAAATAGCGCATGGTTGCTAAGTAATACATAACTTGCAAACAAGCCACCGAAGGACTCACCTATTAATACGCGTTTAGTTGATGTTCGGTAATTTTTATTAATGAGAGGAATAAGTTCTTTTTCAAAAAAGGCACTGTAATTTGAGGCGTTGCCAATATTTTCAAACTTTTCTAGAAGCTTACCGTTAAATGTCCAATCAACATTGGTTGGGGTAAAATCACGCTCTCTTATCGCATTTTGACTATTAGGAATGGCTACTATAATTGCTTGTTGTATTTGCTTCTCAAGCCGCTGAGTACTAAGTGCCTCGACTAGCCCAGCGACAGCTTTTAGGTGTGTTTGGTCACCATCGAGCAAGTAAATAACTGGGTATACTTGATTGGGGTTTTCATTGTAGCTTGGTGGTAAATAAACGCTAAAACTGCGTTGTTCATTTAAAATAACAGACTGAAGCTGATAGGTTTTGGCTAAAGTAATAGGCTCTGAGGCATTTACATTTATTGTAAAAAATAAATATAAAAATATTATTGATAAGACTTTCATACATATCCTTGTATTAAATTAATAGCAAACCAAGAAGAAACGCCCGCCCTTCTTTCAACAATCAAAACACCGCTTTTATTGCTAAGCTATTCCTTAGTTCTTGAGGCTAACTTTTTATATATTGCATCTTTATCGCGTTTACCAATTGCGAGTACATACACCACAACTTCGTCATCAATAACTTCGTAAGCAAGGCGATACCCTGCCGTACGCAATTTTATTTTATAAACATTATCAAAGCCGCGTAATTTAGAGGCTGGGACATGCGGATTATCTAATCGCTCAGCAAGTTTCTTTTTAAACTGGCTTTTAAGTGGTGGCGCAAGTTTTTCCCACTCTTTTAAGGCTGCTGGTAAAAACTTTAACTTATAAGTCATCTATACTAACTTCAACCGCTTGAGATAAATCGCCTCTGCGGCTCTCAACAACTTTAGTTAGTTCATAATCATCCAATTGTTCCATAAGTTGCTCATACATTTGTGCAGGCACCAAGTAAGCTGCAGGCTTATTATGATTTAATATGGCTATTGCAGCGCCATCAGCTTCATTTAAAAGCGCGGTTGGGTTTTTTTTAAGTTCTGAAATACTTGCCGAACAATCAGCTAAAACCTGTCTCATATAACACCTATAAAGAACTAAATTAAGACCTTATTTTAGCCCTTTTTTTATCTAAAGCTATATATTTTATAATTGCTTATTTTCTAAGTAGTTTTTAAAATCTCTTGTACCGTTTGTGCATTTACAACCTGGTTCACACTGCCCTGAATAACTACGGTCGCTGATATTTTATCTTGAATAGCTTGCCTGTTTGGGTCCCAGTACACTTGTAAGAAGCCTAATAAACCTGTTGCAAAACCGGCGCCGTATCCACCGTATCTGCCAAAACAATCAAGCATACCTAGTGGCTCGCCATTTAGTGAAACCACCCGAATATTACATACTTTTTTACCTGGGGTTTGTCCGCGCCATAATAATGAGAACAACGTAAAGTATACGGCCGCCCAGCCAAAACCAAGGCCGAGGTCTTGAATAATGCCATTACCCCACTGCAAAATGCTGGTGACAGGTTTGGTTTGCTCGCTTTTAGTTTCAGCTTTTTCTGTGATATTGCTTTTACGAGTTACTTCGCCCGAAATGCTTTCTCGCTCTGTCTCATTATTTTTAAAATCATCTGCCGCAACGGGCTCATCATCAGATATGGCCATTAAGTGCAATAATGTGCGCGTAACTTCAATCCCTCCAACGTCTTCAATTTCAGTAAGCGCTGGTAATTGGCCAACTAAATTTGCTCGAGCAACGTTTTGGCAAGCGTCATCGCAGTTTTTATCGTCGTCTGTTTGTGTTAAATAAGTGCGTATTATTGCTTTATCATGCTCGCTTAGCTCATCGTTTTGCTGTGTTTTTTCTAGTTGAGGTGTTTGAATAACAGTATCGCCTTCAAAAAAATCAATCGCTAACGAGAGTACAGTTAGTGAACTTACAAATAAAAAGCTCGCGGCAAAAAGCTTTAAGGCTCTGCGCCAAAACGAGGACATTTTTGGAAGATATTGCTGCGCAGTGCCTTTATAAAAAGCCATGGCAGCCACAAAGGCAATTAAAGTGGCGCTTAGCTTAGCGGCCATAAATATTAAAGTAACATCAATAGTCATCGCCATTGCACGTTTAATTGGGCTAGCTAATGGAATACCTAATAACGCTTGGTCAATTTTAAAGGCATACGGAGTGATCACGTCTTTGGTTTCAGAGTCTGATAACGCGAGTTGCTCTATCTCTTTGGTTTTCATTTTTATTTTTATGTTTTTAAAATGGGTAAGCTATTTAACTTACGCGCTTTTTATTTTTATATCAATCCGCTTAATTAAGTGATCTATTTTGCGAATTGGTATTAGCTCAAGTTAAAGCTATTGATTTACTAGCATAAATAAAGGGCTGTATACATGCAGCCCTTAAAATACTTTATTTATAATAATTAAGCGGTTGGGTAATCGGTATAGCCTTGCTCTGCGCCACCAAATAAGGTGTCGGGGTTGTGGCTATTTAGCGGTTTACCTTGCTTTAAACGTGCTGGTAAATCTGGGTTAGACACAAACGGGCGACCAAAGCCAATCATGTCGGCCCAGCCTTGTGTTAGGGCTTCATCGGCACGTTCTTTAGTATACTTACCTGCATAAATTAATACGCCGCTGTACGCTTTACGAATAGCCTGTTTAAATTCAACACTCATTAAAGGGGCATCATCCCAGTCGGCTTCAGCAATGTGCATGTAGCCCACGCCAGCGTCGTTTAGTGCTTGAGCAACGGCTAAATATGTTTGCTCTGGGTTATCATCAACCGTGCCGTTAAGCGTGGTAAGTGGTGCAAGCCTTACACCTACTTTTTGACTACCAATTTCATCGCTTACTGCATTTACAACCTCTGTTAAAAAACGCAAACGATTTTGCACACTGCCGCCATATTCATCAGTACGGGCATTTGATTGCGAGTCTAAAAATTGGTTAATTAAATACCCATTAGCGGCGTGTAGCTCTATGCCATCAAAGCCTGCGTCTACTGCATTTTTAGCCGCTTGGCGAAATTCGCCTAGTACATTTTCAATATCTTGCTTGCTCATTTCACGCGGTAACTGAGTATCTACAAAGCCAGGTTCGCCGTTAGTATCTACAAATACTTTTACGTCTTTTGCAGCAATGGCCGATGCGGATATAGGCTGCACACCGCCTGTGTTATCGCTGTGAGTTACGCGCCCTACATGCCAAAGCTGCGCAAACATAACGCCACCAGCATCGTGCACTTTGTTGGTCACCGTGCGCCAACCTGCTACTTGCTCGTTTGTGTAAATACCTGGTGTCCAGGCATAGCCTTTACCCAGCTCACTTATTTGTGTGCCTTCGCTTACTATTAACCCAGCACTTGCTCGCTGCGCATAATAAGTGGCCATTAAATCATTGGCAATGTCGCCAGGCTGCGTTGAGCGCGAGCGAGTCATTGGTGGCATAACAATACGGTTTTTTAAAGTTTTACCTGCAAGTTCTATTGGTGAGAAAAGTAACGTCATAATGCCTCCTAAGTTTGATGGCGCTCATAATAGCGCAGCTATATAAATTCAAAAATAGCAAAAAACACAAAATAGCTTTGTTGTATTTGCAAAAGTGTCTACTTATTCTTCTGCTAAGCATTACATACAAACTATTTAAAAAGTCATGCTAGTGCTAGAAAATTTAATTGATACAATATAACATAACAATAAATACCTATTAGTAAGTAAAATTAAATGATTAATAAACTGCCCGTCACAGTGTTATCAGGCTTTTTAGGCGCTGGTAAAACAACCGTACTTAGCCATATTCTTAATAACCGACAAGGGATAAAAGTGGCTGTTATTGTCAACGATATGAGCGAGATAAACATAGATGCAGCCACAATTAAAAACGATGTATCGCTCAATCACAGCAACGAAAAACTCGTCGAAATGAGCAACGGCTGTATTTGCTGCACACTACGAGAAGATTTACTTGTTGAAGTGGGTAAACTTGCCAAAGATGGCCGTTTTGATTATCTCGTCATTGAATCAACAGGCATTTCAGAACCTCTACCGGTTGCCGAAACATTTACCTTTGCCGACCAAAACGGTGTTTCTCTTGGTGATGTTGCCACCCTCGATACCATGGTAACCGTGGTTGATGCGGTTAACTTTTTAACCGACTATGAACAAGCAAACGACTTACAAGATACTGGCGAATCGTTAGGAGAAGACGACGAGCGAAGCGTGGCTGACCTACTTGTTGATCAAGTTGAATTTGCCGACGTTATTTTAATTAGCAAAACTGATTTAGTCACCAATGAACAGCTCAATAAGCTTATTGCCATTTTAAATACGCTTAATACTCAAGCTAAAATGATTCCTATATCAAACGGCAATATTAATATTAACGAAGTGCTCAACACGGGCTTATTTAATTTTGCACGCGCCCAACAAGCGCCGGGTTGGCTTAAAGAAATGCGTGGTGAACACATTCCCGAAACCGAAGAGTATGGTATTAGCAGCTTTAATTATACGGCGCGCCGCCCATTTAACCCTGAAAAGTTTTATCACTTTTTGCACAACACCGAGCAATTTGGCAAGCTCATTCGCTCTAAAGGGTATTTTTGGCTCGCAACGCGCCCTTTATTTTGCGCGCAGTGGAGCCAAGCCGGCGGTATAGCTCATTACGGGTTTGCTGGCATGTTTTATAAAGCAATTCCTAAAAAAGACTGGCCCACAGATCCCGAGCTACTTGCTGATATAAACAGTAAATGGATAGAGCCCTTTGGTGATATGCGTCAAGAACTTGTATTTATTGGTCAGTCGTTAAATAAACAAGCCATGATTGAGGCGCTTGATGACTGCCTACTGCCAGAAAAAGCCGTGCTTAAAGGTAAAGATTTTTGGAAAACCTACAACGATCCGTTTCCAATTTGGGAGGAACTATAATGAACGCCTTAGCCCCTTTAACAGCGCAAATACAACCAACAACGAAAAGCAGCTATAGATAACGATGCCAATGTTCTACCGCAAATTTATAACGAAGACACCAACATTGTTGTTTGGCAAAGAGACCTTGAAAACACATTAACAAATGCCGTTAATACACTTATTAGCACTAATTCCATAAAACCACTTGAGCTTGCGGTATCACCCGATGATGCGTTTGATAAGTTAGTTACTGCACTTAAACCAGATGATAATAACCGCGATGAAACTGATGCGCTGTGTAAAGACATAGCATTATTAGTTGAAATGTTTTGCTGCCTATTTGATTTAAAACGCGCCGGTTTAAGGCTAAAAATAGTAGATAAACCTATGTGCCCGCGTTTTCATGTAGACAAAATTCCGTGCCGATTAGTGACAACTTACCAAGGCGTCGCAACGCAGTGGTTAAATCACAGCAATGTAGACCGCTCAAAGCTTGGAACTGGTAATTTAGGTAAGCCCGATGAAGAGTCTGGCTTATTTAAAAGCCTAAATAATATTAATCAGCTAAATCAAGGCGATGTTGCCCTGCTTAAAGGTGAGTACTGGGATGAAAACGAAGGCGCAGGGCTTGTACATCGCTCGCCACCGGTGGCAGCAAACGAGCAACGCTTGTTGCTCACCCTCGATTTTATTTAAAATTTGTTGTGGTGATAAACGCTGCACTAATGGGAGTTTATCACCCTCGCGATTACTTCGTACAACCCTTGTGTATTTACCGGTTTAGATACAAAGTCATCCATGCCTACACTTAAACAGCGCTGCTTATCATCTTCGTAGGCGTTTGCGGTAATAGCAACAATGGGCACATGTGCCTTTGTGTTTACCTCGTTAGCTCGTATTGTTTGGGTGCACTCGTAGCCATCCATATTAGGCATTTGGCAATCCATTAAAATTAAATCAAAGCGATTACCTTCAAGTACTTTTAGCGCTTCTATGCCATCGGTTGCCATCACTAAGTTTACCTTTGTAGGCTCTAGCATTTTTGCAATTACTTGGCGATTAATGGGGTTATCTTCAACCAGTAAAAGTGTTTTATCGCTTAAATTAGGCAACGACTTCGGCTGTTTAACGGGCTCTGGTTTGTTGGACTGTGCTTTAGGTGCACTTACGTAAAATTTAAGTACGCTGCCTTTGCCTGGTTCGCTGTTGAGGGTAATTTCACCCTGCATTTTTTTAATTAACCCTTGGCTAATTGCTAAACCTAACCCTGTGCCACCATACTTACGTGCCACACCTACATCTGCTTGTGTAAACTCACTAAATAACAACGACTGCTGATCTTTTTCAATACCAATGCCGCTATCGGCTACGCTTATTAAAAGTTGCTCGTTTTCGTAATCAAACGATAAGCGCACAAAACCACGCTCAGTAAACTTATACGCATTAGAGAGCAAGTTAATAATGACTTGGTTTAAACGTAGGTCGTCTACTTTTACGCAATCTGGCAGCCTGTCGCTTTGACTAACAATAAACTCGACGTGATCAGAACTTACAATGGGAGAAAACAACGACTTTATATTGGCAATAAACGGCGCAAGGTTAGTCGCCCTAGGGCTAATCTCCATGGCGTTAGCTTCTATTTTAGAAAAATCTAAAATATCGTTTAAAATTTTCAGTAAATTTTGTGCGCTTTTTTGCTGCGTATTTAATAGCTCCCGCTGCTCATCGGTTAATGAATTATCGCGCAATAAAACCTCTCCCATGCCTAAAATACCGTTCATAGGGGTGCGTAGCTCGTGGCTCATATTGGCTAAAAATTGCGACTTAGCAACATTGGCTAAATTAGCCCTATTTACCGCTTTTTTAAGCTCTGTGGTTTGTTCTGCTACTTTGCCCTCTAGCTGCTGATTAAATTCGCTCAGCTGGGTATTTAACCCTTGGTTTCTGATATTAGAGGCTTGTAGGTTTTCTATTGAACGCTGAAGCGCATTAGCTAGTAATTCAAATTGCTGTTGTAGTTGCAATACCTCATGCCAGCTTGAGTCTGTATTAAACTTATGTGTTTTGGTTTTACCAAAGCTTTGCATTAGCGTAGTTAGGCTAGTAATTGGCTGCACTAATAAATTAGCAAGTTGGTGTATAAAAATAACCACCATAAGCATCAATAGCGCACTTAACAAAATAGTGGGTAGCCAAGCTTTTGCCACCGCCATACTTAAATGCTTACGATTATAAAAGGTAATAACTTGCCAGTGGTTTTGTGGATCAATGTACCTAGAGCTGTGGTACACCTCGTTTTTGGTTGAACGAAATAGGTTTTTATCACCTAAATTACTGGTATTAAAGCCCTCACCGTTAAAATGGCTCAGTATTTTAAATTCATCAAGGGAGCTAAATACCACTTTTTGCTGTGCATCTAGCACCACTAAATCGCCCGTGTACTCAAATAAGTTAGGTATAAAGCGCTCTAAGCGGTCTAACTTTAACGAGCCCTCTACCACACCATAAAACGTATTGTTACGGTATATAGGTGCCGACAGCGCCACTATGGCTTCGTTACCTAGGCCGCGACCTTGAAACACACCACTGGTATAGCCCAGAGGGAACTGCTGAGCTTGAGTAAAATATGCTCGGTCTTTAACACTACGCTGCGCAAGGCTAAGCCCCTCTATTAAATCGCTGGGCGAGCTAAGCTCTACAAAGCCATCTGGGTTTGCATACAAGCTGGTGGTAAAGCCTGGAAATAACGACATTAATCGTTTGAGCTGCACATCGCTTGCAGTGCCCGCACTTATTGCGTCGCTACTCATAACAATGGCGTTTTTATGAAATGCTAAATAATCATTTAATTGCGTGCTAATAGACTCGGCTTTTTCTTTTAGTTGAGCGTTTACTTCATACTCTAAGCGCGCATGATGATCGTTTACTAAAATTACACTGGTTAGCAGTACCACTAAAATAATAATGACACTAACCACATAGCTTAAAATTTTTGCCAGTGGCCTCCCCTGATACGCACGGCTGGCGTAAGGTACAAATACACTAACTAAATCAACCACCGCCAAGCTTATTAGCGCGTTAATTAAGTACTTTGATATCGCTACTATTAGCGTTAACCAGGCCAAGCCAATAACAAATTGGCCTATAACCCATACAAAGGGTAAACCAATACATAGCCAAAATACGCTACCCAGAGGAAGAATAGGTTTAGAGCGGCGTAAGCAAAAAGCATAAAGCCAACAAAGCTCGAGTAAATACACAATACTCGGCCAACAATGGCCCCATCTATAAAGTAAAAAACCAGAAACAATGGCAAGGCTTAGGCACGCGTAACGCAGCCCAGTAAATACTAAGCTGCATAAAACAAACAATTGCCCAAACAAAAATTCGGAGCTGTCGAAAAAATACAATGGCGAGAGATTTACTAACCCGCCTAATAACCCTAATAAAACAGCGAGTGTCCACTTACTTCTTTGCGGCATTAATCAACCTTGGGGCACTTTGTTAACACTTTATATGTTAAAATTAATGTAATTTTTACATTATTACGTACAAGGCAAGGGTTGTCTAGCAGCAATAAAACAGGAACAGATACACATTACCCCCTGTCAAAAAGCGTGTTATGTGTTTTTACACTTACTCTTTTATGACTGCCGCTTAAATTTAACTTAATATCCTTAAGCATAGGCTTAGCATTTGCGATTGCTAAATAGGCATTAGCTAACGCTTCTGGAGCTGCGCAATAATCAACAATAAGTATTACTGTTGAAACATTGAGTGACTGTAATTTATTGCCAAGCTCAGTAGATGTGAGTTTTGCTTTGGCGTTGCTAAATAAGTAATTTGATTTTTTACATAAATAGTGAATGTTTCATCTGCTAGTGCAGTAAACGACAATAATAAAAACAGTGTGAATGTAAAAATGAGGTAGAGCGGTAATAGTGGAAAATCGATACTCGTAATATTAAATATTTAACGGTGTCACTAAGGAATAATTTAAAAGGAATATATTTTCACCCAAATGAGGAATTTGGGTGGCAGTCTTACCAGCCACATCTCGGCACACACGTCACAAACTGTGGCTGCTCCCTTCCGGGCCTGACCAGGTTCGCCTGCTAGTGTTGCGAGAGGACCAATAAGACTACCATTGAGGGCCTTGGTTGGCGCGGGAAGGATTATCTCTACTTTTGGTGTGTTATTCAAGGGATAATCAAAAAAGAAAGTGCGATTGCATACTTCATATACAATCGCGGTTAAAAACAGCCTTTAATGCCTATTAATTACGCTCTAACTCGGCTTTAATTTTACGCAGTGCTGCTTTTACTTTTTTCATGTTTTCTGGGCCCATACGTAACAGCTGCTTTTGTGCAGCCGGTAATTGCTCCCATTCAGAAAACGCATACTGATAAGTAACCGAGTCTCGCAGTAGCGGTAATTCGCCTTCTGGCTCCGGTGTATCAAGTAATAACTCAATAGCATCTTCTAGCGTTTGATTAAATTCATTATCGCCGTAACCAATTTCACTGTACGCGTTGTTAATTAATGGCTTGTATTGCTCGTACATACGCACAGCTTGGGCGGCGCTCATGCTCGTAAATACTTTTACATACGGTGTATAGCGCTCGTAGCTGTTAGGGTCAATTGTTAAAATGTCTCCTTCGTTTACGCTAAATTCTTCTTCGGGTTTAACCACTGGCGTATGCTTTTTAGCAATTTTGCCTTTGGCTATATTGTCTATAAATACGACGCCACGGCGAATTACATCGTCGGTTACCATTAGGCTCATTACCGAGTCGCTTAGGTATTCATCCATTTTGGCAACCACTACGGTGTCGCTTTCATCAAGCGTTGGTAATGGCTCTACAACCGGCTCTGGCTCAGCTGGGCGTTGAGCAGGTACGCTTAGCTCTGCTGGCTTTTCAGGCTTAACTGATGGCGCATCTACCACAGGGTCGTTTTCTGGCTTTAACTCCATCACTGGCTGTTCTTTTGGTGTTTGCTCTACCTCTGTGCGAGTTTCTGGCTCGTCAGTGGGCGATAGCAGGACGAACGCAGCGGCACACACTAAAATAATTAAAATAATAACGGCGAATAAAAAATTGTTTTTAGGCGGACGTTTTTGAACATCTGACGCTTCTGGTTTATCTGACATACAAACTCCATAAATTTAAATGCATATTACTCAGAGTACGCTGAGTGGAAAAAATTCACTATCGGTAATCACTACTACTTTAAATATAGGCTTTACAACATAAACCTACACTTACTAATTAGAACAACGAGCCATAGTAACTCAGTTATTCTTTGATTCTTCTAGCTTAAAGACTTAAAGTTGATAAATAAAGAAAAGACGTTAAGCAGTTCAAAAACCACTATGAAAATCCAGCAAGTTGACCCACATAAACCTAAAATAGCCCTATTACTGACAGGTGGTGGCGCTCGCGCTGCTTATCAAGTGGGCGTGCTTAAAGCGCTTGCTCATAGTATGCCCCGCACCGCGCCTTTACCATTTAGAATTATTAACGGCACTTCTGCAGGCGCGATTAATTCTGCAGCTTTGGCCTGTTATGCCTCGTGTGCGCATTTGGCCGTGCGTAAACTTGAGTCTGTTTGGAAAAACTTTTCAACGTCTATGGTCTACAAAAGCGACTTTTTAAGTGTGTTTGGCCATATTGCGCGCAATATTTTAACCAGTTTTCAGTCTGAGCACATAAACCACCCGCCAGGCAGTTTGCTAAATAACCGCCCTTTGCGCGGTTTATTAAACGAAATTTTAGACCTGCACCGCATTGAACGTAATTTACACCGTAATTATTTAGAAGCGATTTCTATTACCGCTTCAAGCTATACAACCGGTGACTCTGTTGCGTTTTTTCAGTCAAATACACAAACACCTTGGCAGCGTGCCAAGCGCGAAGGTCGCCCTATGCGCATTAATGTTGAGCATTTAATGGCATCAAGCGCCATTCCTATGGTGTTTCCAAGTGTTAATGTATTTAACCACTATTTTGGCGATGGCTCTATTCACCAGCTCTCACCGCTTAGCCCGTCCATTCATTTAGGGGCTGAAAAAATATTTATTATTGGGGTAGACCAACCAAAAGAGTCGCATCCGGCGGGTTACTCGCCCCACTACCCTGGGCTTTCTGCGGTTGCTGGGCATTTACTCGATAGTGTATTTAGCGACACCATGCAAGCTGACCTTGAGCGCCTTGAGCGTGTAAATCGCACTTTAGGGCTGCTTCCGGCGCGCGACAAACATCAAGAGCTGAAACAAATAGAAACCTGTATTATTAATCCATCAAAAAACTTTAACGATATTGCCGCGCAATACTACAGCGATATGCCGTGGGCAATTAAGTTGCTGCTACGCACAATTGGGGTAAAAAAGCACTCGCAATCGAGTTTAACCAGCTATTTGTTGTTTGAAAAACGCTACACTCAGCACCTAATTCAAATTGGCTATGAAGATGGCATGAAAAAACTACCCGAAATACGCCAATTTTTAGAGCTCGATTAACTAATGTTGGCCTTAAAACCTGTTCTATGGGCTATTTAATCGCAGAGCAAGCTTTAAAACCAACTGAGCTGGACAACTACCTGTGTTATTTTAATAACTTGCATCTATGTCAGTAAAAAAATGCTTTTTATTCAAGCCCATCGAGTAGGTAATGCTCTACTCGCTCTACCCGCCTAGGCTTACCTTGCAATACCAATACATCGTTTGCGCACAATGTGGTGCTGGTTGATGGGTCGTCTATTTCTTGCCCCTCTCGGCGCAAAGCTTTTACAGTCACGCGGCGTTTAGATAAGTTAAGCTCGTCTATTGTTTTATCCACCGCATAGGCTTGATCTGGCAACGCAACTACGTGTAAATATTCTAAGCGCTCAGAGGAGGTTTCTTCGTTATCTTTAAAGTAACCGGCGTAAAAACTTTGCATAAGCGGGTAGCGATTACGGCGCTCTTTACTAACACGGCGCACAATACGTGTCATCGGTACACCCGACATCGACAACACATGCGAAACCAACATTAAGCTTGCCTCTAACGACTCAGGCACCACCTCAGTAACACCCAACTCTTTTAAGTTGTTTAATTGGCTGTCGTCGCGGGTTCTTATTAGTATTTTAACGTTGGGTGCAAGTTGCTTTATTGCGTCTATTACAACGTGGGCATGCTCAAGCTCTGTAAAGGTAATAATCACTAAGCGTGCTCGCTCTACCCCTGCGCACTTTAAAATATCTTTTTGTTTTACATAGCCAAATATTACTGGCTCACCTGCGGCTTTGCCCTCTTGTACTAAAATAGGGTTACTTTCTATGGCAACGTAATCTATGGCTTCGGGTTTTAAAAATCGCGCTATAGTTTGTCCTACGCGTGAAAAGCCACAAATAACCACGTGATCGTTATATAAGATGCTACTTTTAGGCTCGCTCTCCCTCGCCATACTGGGGTGATCTAAAATACCTAATTGCTTTAAAATTAGTGGGGTTTTATCAATTAAAAACGGGGTTAGCGCCATCGAAAGCACCCCTAAGGCAATTAAAAACGAGGCTTGCTCTGAATTGAGCAACTCATGCTGACTTGCCAGAGCAATAAGCACAAACCCAAATTCTCCCATTTGCCACAGCATAACGCCGCAGGCTAGCGAGTCTTGATTGCGCTCATGCATTAATCTGGCACTTAATGCCAGCACGGTAATTTTTAATATTAACAAGCCAAATAACGCGCCAATAATTACAAAACCATGTGAAAGCACAAATAAAATATCGAGCTGCATTCCCACAGTTACAAAAAACAGCCCCATTAAAATATCGCGAAATGGCCTAATATCAGCCTCTAGCTGATGGCGGTAATGGCTCTCTCCTAGCATCATGCCAGCTAAAAATGCCCCAAGCGCCATTGATAAACCAAACATGTAAGTTAAAAAGCCGGCAAATAACGCCACCAAAATTGTGGTAAGCACAAACAGTTCATCGGTTCGTACCTGCGCTATTTCTTTAAATACTTTAGGCAGCACCCATTTACCAATCGCCCACAGTAATAAGCACACAAACGCGCCTTTTGTAAGCGCAAATGCCAGCGCCCAACTAATACTTTGCGAATCGCTTGAGGCAAACAATGGCAAAATAATAAGTAGGGGCACAACGGCAATATCTTGAAACAGTAATACGCCCACCGCCAGTTGCCCACGGCGCTGGTTTAGTTCGCCAGTTTCTTTTAATAGCTTAACCACCACCGCGGTTGAAGAAAGCGCCATAATTGTGCCAATGGTAAAGCTAGTGAGTAAGCTAAAATTTAAGCAATATAAAATAATAATGAAGAGCAAGCTGGTAACACCAACTTGTAACGAGCCCAGTCCAAACACAATATTGCGCATGGCCATTAGCCGCGATATAGAAAACTCGAGCCCTAAACTAAACAGTAAAAATACGATGCCCAGCTCAGCAATAAACTCTATTTCGTGAGATTGAGCAAGCCAACCAATGCCATGGCTGCCCGCTAAAACGCCTGTTGCTAAATACGCCAAAATAGGCGGCAAGCCAATGCGCTTAAAAAACCATACAAAAAGCACCGCCGCCACTAACAAGCCAAAAATTTGAGCGTTTATACTTTGCAAATTCGGCCTCCAGCGTCAATTAAACTACGGAATGAACTTTAAATATAGCAACCATATGTTTATCAAGCAATTTTAAAATATGGCATAAAAATAGCTTAGTTATTGCAAAGTAACACCCTGGGGGAAGATTTTAATGGAAAATGTCCATATTTTGACACAACGCGTGTCTGGGCGCGGCGATTTTTTGCCGTTTTCGGCAGAGCAAACACACACTAACGAAACAGCGGCAACGCACGATTTAGTTACCGAGCTACAAACAAGCCTAGTAATAGAAGATGTGTTGGCTATTTATGCAAAATTTGCCAAACAGCTACTTAACTTTTCAGGGCTGCAGTTTCAATCAACGCTCGGTACTGCACAAACCTCAGATAGCAACACAAGCACTAGCCCGTACTCTTACGATTTAGCTATTGGTCGCGAGCACTTAGGACAGCTAATTTACTTTAGCCAATACCCTATTAGTAAAGCGATTGAAAACAAATTACGTGCCTTGCACAGCGCCCTTGTGTACCCACTGCGTAACGCAATGATGTACAGCCGAGTGTTAAAACTTGCCACAAAAGATGCGCTCACTGGGTTAAATAACCGTAGCCAATTTAATGACATGTTATCGCAAAAGCTCGAAAACTGCCGCCGTTACCAGCGCCCTTTTAGTTTAATGCTGCTTGATTTAGATAACTTTAAGCAAGTAAACGACAACTATGGTCATAAAGTAGGTGACGATGTTTTAAAAGAATTTTCGCAGGTACTTTGTAGCAGTATACGCGGCACAGACTCGGTGTTTAGATTTGGTGGCGATGAGTTTTCGCTGATTATTGAAGACCCTGAGTTTACAACAAACAAAGTGGTTGCTGAGCGCATTATGCACTTAGTCAGAAACTCAAGTTTAATGTCTAAATATAAAGTAACCACCAGCATTGGCTTTACCCTAGCCAATAGCCAAGATTGCGAAACAGAAATATTTGCTAGAGCCGATAAAGGCTTATATAAGGCAAAAGCCTCTGGGCGCAACTGCGCAAAAGCATATTAGTATTTATATAACTCTATTATTTATAAAAGCTTAGCTTCCCCCCGCTGAGCTTTTTTATTACAAATTAATTATTTATTAGCCAGTAATTTATAAACAAACAAGGCTGCACAAAAGCCAAAAAAGAAGCCGCTCACTAAATTAAGCAATGCTGTTATGCTTGCAAGCGGGGTAAATAACACTAAAACCAATGGTAAACTTACACCTAAAATAAAAAATAACCCGCCTTTACCTAACCAGTAGGCAAGCAGTAATACCGCCGATACCACCCCGCCCACAACGGCATAACCTAACGTAATAATATTAAGCTCTAGTAATACATTGGCTATAACAGCAACTAACGCTGTTATTAACATACCCATTGGCGCTTTGCTAACTAGCGATAAGCCTACATGTGGCTGATCTTTCATTTATTTACACTCCCAAAAAATGCCGTTTTCGTCTTGGTGTTTTTCACTTACAAAATAACCAACAACTTGCACAAGCTCGTCGTTATAAAATATTAAAGGTACGCGCTCCCTTAACCACGGGGCTACTTTTGCATCTTTAAACCAGTGTTTAAGCGTATTGCTGCCTGGCTTTTTTAACGGCTTTATACGCGCACTATTACAATTAAAGCGCACGGTGACTTGCTCGTTTGGTAAAGGGGCACGTAGGCCTTTACCTTGTTGCTTTATTAATACGCGCCCATCATCAAGCGCAAGCTCATTGCCCGTTAGCGCTTCATCGGCTAATAATGTGTGTGGTGTAACAAAATACAAATACCCTTGATGGCGTCGTATTTGCCCCTCGCTTAAATCAACTTGCATTTGCGCATCAGCCTGCGCATTTATGGCTTGGTTAATTATTTGAAAAAGTTGCTTTTGTGAGGGCATTACTTGGGTAAATAAGCTAAGCCATGCACGAACCACATTGGTTATGCGCACGTTGCTATAGGTGGTTAGTTGACTAACGCTCAGTGCTTGATGGGCGTTTATGCTTTGTTTTAAATCAAGTTCAGTGTACTCATCAAGTAGCGCTTGTTGTTGCTGTAGTAACTCAATGCTGCGCCCAGCACAGTGCTCAAAACCTTTAAAGCGCTTTGCAAGTAAAGGCACTACACGTGCACGTAAAAAGTTACGATCAAAACGCTCATCGGTATTTGAGTCATCAGTAATGTGCGTAATATTAAACTCTGTGGCAAAGTGCTCTATATCACTGCGCGTTATGTTTAAAAGCGGCCTGTAGCATATTCGCCCGCTTTGTAATTCACGCATTTTTTGCATTGCGCCTAACCCTTTTAAGCCAGAGCCGCGCTTTAACCGCAGTAAAAACGTTTCTATTTGATCGTTTAAATGCTGACCCAACAAAATAACACTGCCCGCGGGGCTTAGCTCATCAAGTGCTTTGTAACGCGCCTCACGTGCCTGCGCTTCAAGGCTTGTTCGTGTTTGCGGGTTTATTGTTACCTGCGCGGCATTAAACGGTACATTTAGCTCAGCGCACAAGTTTTGGCAAAAGCGCTGCCAGTCATTAGCGTATTGGCTTAAACCATGATTAACATAAATCGCGTTTACGTTTAGCTTTGGTTGCGCTTGTTTTAATAAGTGCATTATATGAAGCAATACCACCGAATCCACGCCACCCGAAAGCGCCACCGTAAAGTTATACTGCTGCTGCTTAAAGAAGTGCTCAAGGGCGTGTTTAACGTGCTGATAAATAGGTGATGCTTGCATGGATACGCTATAAATTTAATGTTTGCAGTATTTTAAAACAAAAAAGCCGCATAAGCGGCCTTTTTTAACAATAAATGTGTTGGTTAGCTAATTAGCAGTAACCAAACGACATTAAACGTTTGTAGCGTTGATCAAGCATGTCTTCAAGCGATAGCGCTTGTAAGTCAGCAAGGTCACGTTTTAAACGTGTTTTTAAGTTACGTGCCATTGCATCGTAATTGCGGTGTGCGCCGCCTAAAGGCTCTTCAACTAAGTTATTAATTAAATCAAGCTCTTTAACGCGCTCTGCTGTTACACCCATTGCCTCTGCGGCAAGTGGTGCTTTATCGGCGCTTTTCCATAAAATTGAAGCACAGCCTTCTGGCGAAATTACTGAGTACGTGCTGTATTGCAACATGTTAACTCTGTCGCCAACACCAATGGCTAATGCACCACCAGAGCCGCCTTCGCCAATAACCGTACAAATTGTGGGTACTTTAAGTGCCGCCATTACTTTTAGGTTACGTGCAATTGCCTCAGACTGACCGCGCTCTTCAGCGCCCACACCTGGGTATGCCCCTGGCGTGTCTATAAAGGTCATAATTGGCATTTTAAAACGCTCGGCCATTTCCATTAAACGTAGCGCTTTGCGGTAGCCTTCTGGTTTTGGCATACCAAAGTTACGTTTAATTTTTTCAGCAGTATCACGCCCTTTTTGCTGACCAATCACCATTACTGGTTCGCCACCTAAACGTGCAACACCGCCTAAAATAGCCGGATCGTTAGCAAAAGTACGATCGCCTGCAAACTCGTCAAATTCCGTGAAAATGCGCTCGATATAATCTCGAGTGTAAGGACGCAACGGATGACGCGCTAACTGCGATACTTGCCAAGCGCCTAAATTTGAGAATATTTCCTCTTTTTGCTTAGCGCTTTTTTCTTTTAATTTGCTGACTTCCTCTTCTAACTCAAGGTCTAATTCGCCAGCGCGGCTTATGCTTTGTAATTCTTCAATTTTTGCTTCTAATTCTGCAATCGGAAGCTCAAAATCAAGATAATTGAGGCTCATGCTCTAAACTACCTAATCAGTTAAATTCTAGTTCTACATCTTGTGCCGCCATGAGTGATAACTTATGAATTAAGTCGTCGCTCGGCGTAACACACCATTCGATCCCTAGGGTTAATTGAGCCAACGCATCGGGGCGCTGGTAATAAACCTTGATCGGACACGTTCCCATTTTATAAGGTTCGAGTACTTTTTGTAATTTATCGAAGAAACCTGCCTCGATTTGCACCATGTTCAGCGTCATTTTAATCGCTTTAATGCGTTTTTCACGCGCTTGAGCAATGGTGTTTATTTCTCTGGCGGTCATTGTAATGCCACCGGAGAAGTTATCAAAGCTGACCTGTCCAGATATTACCAAGATATTGTTTACTTGAAGCATTTCTTGGTACATTTCGAACTGTTCAGGAAACAAGCGTACATCAATACGGGCGCTCTTGTCATCTAAAGTTATTAAGCCCCAACGATTTCCTTTTTTATTAATTAAGGTCCGCGCTGAAATAACTAAACCCGCCGCCGTAGAGAGTACATCACGATTTGTTGGCTGTAAATCCACCAGCTTGCCGCTTGTGTAATGTCTAAGTTCACGACGATACTGATTTATCGGATGCCCTGTTAAATAAAGGCCTAGCGTGTCTTTTTCGCCATCAAGCCATTGGTTATCAGTAAGCGGTGTGGCTTTAATAAAGGCTTGCTCAACTTCATCAGGCTCGGTGGCCAGTAAGCCAAATAAATCGCTTTGCCCAAGTTGCTCAGCTTTGTTGTGCTGATCGGCAGCGCGCATGGCATCTTTTAAACTTGCCAGTAATGTTGCACGCCCTGCTTGGGTTTTCTCTGGCCCGAGTTGATCAAGTGCCCCAGCGTAAATTAATTTTTCGGTCACACGTTTATTTAAGCGTTTTAAATCTACACGGGCACAAAAATCAAATAAATCTTTAAATGGGCCGCCTTTTGCGCGCGCTTCTAAAATGGCCTCTACCGGCGCTTCACCTACGCCTTTAATAGCACCAATACCGTAAACAATTTCACCTTGCAGGTTTACCGTAAATTTAAATTCTCCGGCGTTTACATCAGGCGGTAATAAGGTGAGCTTCATGTTTTCACATTCATCCACCAAGATTACTATTTTGTCGGTGTTATCCATATCGGCCGACATTACCGCAGCCATAAATTCTGCCGGATGGTGCGTTTTCATCCACAGCGTTTGGTACGAAACCAGTGCATACGCTGCCGAGTGAGATTTATTAAAACCATAGCCTGCGAATTTTTCTACCAGGTCGAAAATTTTAATTGCCAGTTCGCCGTCTATACCATTATTGCGTGCGCCTTCTTCAAAGGTTGAACGCTGCTTGGCCATCTCTTCGGGTTTTTTCTTACCCATTGCACGTCGTAGCATGTCGGCGCCACCAAGCGTATAGCCTGCTAGTACCTGGGCAATTTGCATTACTTGTTCTTGATACAAAATAATGCCGTAAGTAGGCTCAAGTATGGGCTTTAAGCTTTCGTGTTGGTATTGGGCATCTGGGTATGAAATTTCTTCTCGGCCAAGCTTACGGTCGATGAAGTTATCTACCATGCCTGATTGCAGTGGGCCTGGGCGGAACAAGGCGACCAATGCAATCATATCTTCAAAGCAATCGGGCTTTAATCGGCGTACGAGGTCTTTCATGCCGCGCGATTCTAGCTGGAATACCGCGGTTGTTTCGGCGCGCAGTAATAGCTCTATACTTTTTTTATCATCCAGTGGAATGGTATTTATATCAACGGGCGCTTTGCCTTCGCGCTTCATGCGCTCGTTGGTCATATCCACAGCCCACTGCAAAATGGTCAAGGTACGTAAGCCCAAGAAATCGAACTTAACTAAGCCTGCGGTTTCTACGTCGTTTTTATCAAACTGTGTTACCGGAAACTTACCTTCGTCATCGCAATAAAGTGCAGCAAAGTCGGTAATGGTCGTCGGCGATATTACAACACCACCGGCGTGTTTACCGGCATTACGTGTACACCCTTCTAGGATGCGACACATATCGATTAAATCTTTTACCTCTGAGTCGCCATCGTAGGCTTCTTGTAAACGCGGCTCTACCTCAAACGCTTTGGCAAGCGTCATGCCGGGATCCCCTGGGATCAGCTTAGAAATTCGATCAACAAACCCATAAGGGTGGCCAAGTACACGGCCTACATCGCGTATTACCGCTTTTGCAGCCATGGTACCAAAGGTAATAATTTGTGATACCGCGTCCCGCCCATACAATGCCGATACATGGTCAATTACCTCATCACGCCTGTCCATACAAAAATCGACATCGAAATCGGGCATTGATACACGTTCAGGGTTTAGGAATCGCTCAAAGAGTAGGTCAAATTCAAGCGGATCAAGGTCGGTAATTTTTAGGGCATACGCCACTAATGAACCCGCACCCGAACCACGCCCTGGCCCCACTGGAATATTGTTATCTTTACTCCACTGAATAAACTCCATTACGATTAAGAAGTAGCCTGGAAAACCCATTTGGTTAATTACACCAAGCTCTACTTTTAAGCGCTCGTCGTATTCGCCTCGTTTTTCTTGTCGCTCTTGTTCATCGGGGAATAAAAACTGCAGGCGCTCTTCAAGGCCATCTTCTGAAACCTTAACTAAAAAGTCTTCAATTTTTAACGAGCCGGTTGGGTAATCAGGCAAAAAGTAAGTGCCTAGTTGCACCGTTACGTTACAGCGTTTGGCTATTTCTACCGTATTTTGCAGCGCTTCAGGAATATCGCTAAATAGCTCGGCCATTTGCTCAGGCGTTTTTAGGTATTGCTCTTGTGAAAATCGTTTAGGGCGGCGTTTATCATCAAGGGTGTAACCGTCAAAAATAGCCACACGAATTTCGTGCGCTTCAAAGTTTTCGGGCTTTAAAAAAACCACTTCGTTTGTGGCAACAACGGGCAGTTGCTCTTTTGCTGCAAGCTCTACTGCCATATGCAGGTAGTCTTCTTCAAGCGGGCGGTCGGTGCGAATAAGCTCTAAATAGTAATGATCGCTAAAATGCTGCTTATAAAAGCTCACTACAGATTCAATAACGCCTGGGTTATTTTTTAATAAGGCTTTACCTAAATCACCATCTTTTGCGCCTGAGAGAATAATAAGCCCTTCTTTGTGCTTAACTAGCCATTCTCGGTCAATTACTGGGCGATGAAATATATGCCCGCGTTGGTAAGCTTCAGATATTAATAAGGTAATATTTTTATAACCGTCGTTGTTTTTAGCTAGCAACGTAATACGGCTTGGCTCATCTGGAAACTCTGGGCTGCGCAACCAAAAATCGGCTCCCACTATGGGTTTAATACCGGCACTGTGGGTTGCGCCATAAAAACGTACTAAACCACAAAAGTTCATTTGATCGGTAATTGCCAGCGCTGGCATTTCAAGCTCTTGCGCTTTAGCAACAATAGGCTTGGTTTTAGCTAAGCCATCGACCATTGAAAAGTCTGAGTGAACCCGTAAATGTACAAAATCTGGAGCAGCCATTATTTATGCCTCGCCCTTTGCTTGCATTAGCACACGTTGTACCGGCTTAAAACTTTTACGGTGCTCTTCAATAGCGCCGTATTGCTCAAGCGCTGCAAAATGTGCTTTAGTTGGATACCCTTTGTGCCCTGCAAACCCGTATTGCGGGTAGCGTGTATCAAGCTCAAGCATTTCATCATCACGCGCTACTTTGGCTAAAATAGAGGCTGCTGAAATTTCAGCCACTAAACTGTCGCCTTTAACAACTGCTTGAGCCGGCATAGCTAATTTAGGTAAGCGGTTACCATCTACAAATACAAACTCTGGTTGCGTACTTAACCCCTCAACTGCACGCGTCATTGCAAGCATAGTTGCATGCAAAATGTTTAATTCGTCAATTTCTGTTGGGCTACAACGACCAATGGCATAACACAGCGCTTTTTGTTTTATTTCTATAGCCAGTGCTTGGCGCTTTTTGTCGGTTAGCTTTTTAGAGTCAGCTAAACCTGCAATAGGATTCGCTGGGTCAAGTATTACCGCAGCGGTAACAACATCGCCAACAAGCGGGCCACGCCCTACTTCATCTACACCGGCAATTAAGGTTACGTTGGGTCGTTCAATTTGCATTTATTAACTCCGCCACAGCCTTGGCTGCTTGTTTGCTGGCATTTAATCTAATTTTTTCGTGGATGGCTAAAAAACGTGCTTTTAGTTCTTTATTATCGGTATTTAGCATAGGCGTAAGTGCGCCCGTTAAATTAGCCACGTTACATTCACTTTGTAAAAACTCCGGCACGAGTTCTTCATCGGCTAATAAGTTTGGCAGTGAAAAATATTTAATATTAAAGGTAAACAAGGTTTTAAAAATCCAATAGCTCATTGGCTTAATTTTATAACCCACCACCATAGGCTTTTTATACAACATGCCTTCAAGCGTTGCTGTGCCTGATGCCAGTAAAATAGCATCGGCTGCTTGCATTGCTAGTTTTGACTGACCATCGAGTAGGTTTACATTTAAATTTGGTGCAGTGGCATTTAAAATTTCACTAAATTGCGCTTTGCGTTTTTCGTTAACCAGCGGCACCACTATTTTAAGGTCTGGGTTTTGCGCTTGTAACTGTGCAGCTGTTTTTATATAGGTTTCGCTGAGTAAGCCTACTTCTGAGCCACGGCTACCTGGCAGTAAAGCCAGTACTTTGTCGTCGGTATTTAGGCCAAGTTCTTGGCGGGCTTGGCTATCGTCGTGCTCAAGCGCTATATCGTCAGCTAAGGTGTGCCCTACAAATGTACACGGTACTTGGTGCTTATCGTAAAATTCTTTTTCAAACGGCAGCAGAGCAAGCACTAAATTTGTGGCAGCACTAATGGTATGAATACGTTTTTCGCGCCATGCCCAAACCGACGGGCTTACGTATTGAATGGTTTTAATACCGGCATCTTTTAAAGGCTTTTCTACGCGTAGGTTAAAATCGGGCGCATCAATACCGATAAATACATCGGGTGGGTTATCTTTAAAGTGCTGTACCAGCTGCTTACGTATTTTAAGTAAACGCGGCAAACGCCCTAATACTTCAACCAGCCCCATTACCGAGAGCTCGTCCATGTCGTAAAGCGTTTTACAGCCTTGCGCCTGCATTTTTGGCCCTGCAATGCCTTCAAAAATGGCATCTGGAAAGTGCGTTTTAAGTGCTTTAATTAAGCCTTCGCCTAAAATATCGCCCGACAGCTCACCTGCCACAATACCAATACGTAGTTGTTTTTTCTCTTTATTCATTCGACTTTATTTATCAGGCGTTCATAGCGGTTAGTTTACCGTGTTTTAATGTTTGGTTAAACGCTTTAAATTAACGATTATTTGTAACTAATTTAGTACCAAACGATTGTTTGTATTTCATACTGATGTAGCATGGTGAATATATATTAACTTTTTCTAATATGTTTATTGACAAAAATTGTGCAAACGTAAATAATATTCCAAACTTTCAGTAATTACTGAAAGTTCATTAATTTTAACTTTGCCAATTATTAATTGCCTTGTTAACCCGTCACCCTCAAGGAGCCAAAAATGATAGATGAAACCTTTGTGGATCTATCGCGATTGCAGTTTGCTGTTACCGCACTCTTCCATTTCTTATTCGTGCCTTTAACCATAGGTATGACCTGGATTTTAGTTATTATGGAATCGGTTTATGTTATGACCGGTCGCGAAATTTATCGTGATATGACTAAGTTTTGGGGAAAATTGTTTGGTATTAACTTTGCTATTGGGGTGGCAACGGGCCTGACCATGGAGTTTGAGTTTGGTACTAACTGGTCTTATTACTCGCATTACGTAGGCGATGTATTTGGCGCCCCGCTCGCTATTGAAGGCTTAATGGCATTCTTTTTAGAGTCGACCTTTGTGGGTATGTTCTTTTTAGGCTGGGATAGGTTAACTAAACGCCAACATTTGGGCGCTACATTTTTAATGGCGCTAGGTACTAATATGTCGGCGCTGTGGATATTAATTGCTAACGGGTGGATGCAAAACCCTGTAGGGGCAGAGTTTAACTATCAAACCATGCGCATGGAAATGACCAGCTTTGCAGAGCTTGTATTTAACCCAGTGGCGCAGGTTAAGTTTATTCATACGGTATCGGCAGGTTACGTAGCCGCTTCTATGTTTGTACTGGGCATTAGTAGCTGGTACATATTAAAAGGCCGTGATTTAGCCTTTGCTAAGCGCTCGTTCTCGGTGGCATCGGGCTTTGGTTTAGCATCCATATTGTGTGTCATTTTATTAGGTGACGAATCAGGCTACGAAGTAGGCGAAGTTCAAAAAGTAAAACTTGCCACCATAGAAGCTGAGTGGCATACCGAAGAAGCACCCGCTGCGTTTACCGCGCTTGGTTTTCCTGACTCAGATGAGCAGGTAACGCATGCAGCAGTAAAAATACCTTACGCACTGGGTATTATTGCTACCCGCTCTTTAGATGAGCAAGTTATTGGTATTTCTGATTTAGAGAAAAAACACGAGGTACGCATTCGTAACGGCATGATAGCGTACGAATACCTCCAAAAGCTAAGAAATGGCGATGACAGCGAAGAAAACATAGCTAAATTTGATTCTCTTAAAGCCGATTTAGGTTATGGCTTGCTGCTAAAACGCTATACCCCCAATGTAGTAGATGCCACAGAAGAGCACATTCAAAAAGCCGTTAAAGACTCATTCCCTAAAGTGGGGCCTATGTTTTGGTCATTTAGGATTATGGTGGCCTGTGGTGTAGCTATGCTGGCCGTGTTTGTATTGGCATTTTATTACAACGCACACCGTATTATTGAGCAAAAACGTTGGCTACTGTGGGCTGCAGTATTAAGTATTCCGCTACCATGGATTGCAATAGAATTTGGTTGGATCGTTGCTGAATATGGTCGCCAGCCTTGGGCTATATCAGAAATATTACCGACCTTTTTAGCCACTTCGTCACTGACGGTAAACGATATTTTAATTAGCTTAACTGGGTTTATTATTTTTTACACTGGCCTTGCTATTGTAGAAGGTTGGTTAATGGTGCGCTTTATTAAACAAGGCCCAAGCTCGTTACATACAGGCAAGTATCACTTTGAGTTACCAAACAAAGCAGATAAAGACGCAGGAGAGCAATTATGATTTTTGATTATGAAACATTAAAAATGCTGTGGTGGTTGCTCATTGGCGTACTGCTAATAGGCTTTGCAATTACCGATGGCATGGATATGGGCGTAGCGATGCTGCTTCGCCTTGTTGGTAAAACAGACTCAGAGCGCCGCACTGTAATCAACACCATTGGCGCCCACTGGGACGGTAACCAAGTATGGTTTATTACCGCAGGCGGCGCTTTATTTGCAGCGTGGCCTATGGTGTATGCCGCTGCATTTTCGGGCTTTTACTTTGCCATGATGCTGGTATTGTTTGCGCTATTTTTTAGACCTTTAGGTTTTGATTACCGCTCAAAAATAGACTCTAAACGCTGGCGTAATAACTGGGATTGGGGCTTATTTGCAGGCAGCGCCATTCCGGCTTTAGTATTTGGTGTGGCATTTGGTAACTTATTTTTAGGTGTACCGTTTAACATTGATAACTTACTGCGCGTAAGTTACCAAGGCTCGTTTTTTGGCTTACTCAACCCATTTGGCCTACTGGCAGGTTTAATTAGTATCACCATGTTAATTGCCCATGCAGGCATGTGGCTACAACTGCGCACAGCAGATGCCGTTGCAGAGCGCTCAGCGCAATATGGCCGCTACGCATTAGTGGTATTTATTGTACTGTTTGCGGCTGCTGGTATTTGGGTGGCAAACATAAATGGCTACCAAATTGTTTCTATGCCTGATACGCAAAGCCATGCAGATCCGTTGGCAAAAGTTGTAAGCACAGCGCAAGGTGCGTGGCTTAATAATTACAGCGAGCGCCCATGGACAATGACCTTCCCTATTTTAGGCTTTGTTATGGCACTCAGTGCTTTACTGTTCTCTAAACTAAACAAGCCAGCGCTAGGGCTTATTTCAACCAGCATTATGTTAATTGGCGTTATTATGACGGCGGGTGTGTCGCTGTTCCCATTTATTATGCCATCTGTTAATAACCCAGATATTAGCTTAACTATTTGGGATGCGGTGTCGAGCCACAGAACACTTAATATTATGTTTGTTGCTGTTGTTATATTTATTCCGTTAATTTTGGCCTACACCACCTGGTGTTACGTAAAAATGTGGCGCAGAGTAACGGTAGACGAAATTGAAAACAACACGCACGGTAGCTACTAAGGAGACTAAATTATGTGGTATTTCGCTTGGATTTTAGGTGTACTTTTAGCCTGTACCTTAGGTGTTATAAATGTAATGTGGTACGAGTTTCATCAAAATAAAAACAGCATAGCTGATGATGAACAACCGATGCACGATTTACTAAACGAAGCTAACAACACAAAAGATGACGACTAATCCCCGACCAAATCGCGCGCAGCAGCAATCTCTGCGCGCTTTTTTAAAACGGCAAAGTAAGCCTGCGGGTGCATGGTTAAAGTTAAGTATTGCACTGGGCACATTTAACGCTATTTTAATGATTGCAGGCGCCTATTTACTGGCACAAACTATTCATAACGTAATGTTTGAAGGCGCAAGCCTTAACCAAGTAACCCATTTACTTTGGCCACTTGCGGGTATTATTTTACTCAGAGCCCTGTTTTTAGCTATCAGTGAAAGGCTCAGTGCTTATGCGGCACTTAAAATAAAGTCGGCTATGCGCCAAACCTTATTGACCAAATTAACGCAACTTGGCCCAAGTTATATTGAACAACACGGCCAAGGAGCAACGCTTAACACCGTGCACGATGGCGTTGAAGCACTGCACGACTACTACGCTAAATACTTGCCTGGCGTTGCTTATAGCGCGCTTATTCCACTGGCAATCTTGGTGGTTATTTTTCCAACCGACTATAAAGCAGGCTTAATATTTTTATTAACCGCCCCGCTTATTCCGTTTTTTATGATTTTGGTGGGCTCAAAGGCCGAGGCGTTAAATCAAAAAAGATGGCAGCAACTGGCCGTACTAGGTAATTACTTTTTTGACCGCGTACAAGGTTTAACACAACTTAAATTGTTTAACGCAACGCAACAAGAGCTTAAACAAATAGCCAAAATTTCTGATGACTTTAGACACGCTACACTCGGTGTTTTAAAAATTGCCTTTTTATCATCATTTGCGCTGGAATTTTTAGCCACAATTAGTGTGGCACTGGTGGCGGTAATCATTGGTTTTAGACTGTTTTTTGGTACGCTTGATTTTGCAACCGGCTTTGTTGTTTTACTACTTGCCCCAGAATTTTACTTACCCCTGCGCCAATTAGGCAGTCACTATCATGCCCGCTTGCAAGGCATAAGCGCTGCGGCCGATATGGTCACTATTTTAAATGCCCCACTTCCTGAGCAATCACAGCAACATGAAACAAAGTTTGAGGAGCATATAAGCTCAATAAACATAAACAACTTAAACTTTACCTACCCAAACAGTAACGAAGGCATAAAAAATATAAACCTTACGCTACCCGCTAAAGGGCTAGTGGCAGTAGTAGGTGCTAGTGGCTCAGGTAAAAGTACTTTATTTGATTGTTTATTAGGGTTTCATCCGCAGGTGATTGAACAAATAAGCATTAATAATAAATCACTTGATGCTACAAGCATTAGCACATTACAAAACGCAATTGCGTGGATCCCACAAACCCCAACGCTTTTTTATCAAAGCATTAGCGATAACATAAAAATAGCCAAGCCAGCCGCTACGCAACTAGAGCTTGAGCAAGCCGCACACCAAGCGGGCGCCTTAGATTTTATAAACACGTTAGAGAATGGGTTCGACACCCTGATAGGTGAGCAAGGTGAAGGACTCTCTGGCGGTCAAAAGCAGCGTATAGCCCTCGCGCGGGCGTTTTTAAAACAAGCGCCTATTTTAGTGCTTGACGAACCGACAGCCCACCTTGATAGCCAAACCGAGCAGCTTATTCAGCAGGCTATAAATAATTACGCTAAAAGCCACTTAGTGTTGGTCATTGCCCACCGGCTAAATACAGTCAAAAACGCAAGCAATATCCTTGTTATGCAAAATGGCGAAATAGCACAGCAAGGGACTTACAGCCAACTTGAGCAACAACAAGGCGCATTTAAATCACTCCTTAATTTACAAGCGCAAGGAGCAAACAATGACTAATTTTATTAGGCTATTAAAGCTTTGCCGCCCCCATTATAAAGCCATGCTACTGGGTACTTTTTTAGCGACGTTAACGGTACTTGCAAATGTGGGCTTATTAGCTATATCGGGGTGGTTTTTAGCCTCAATGGCGGCAGCAGGTATCGCAGGCGTACAAATGAACTACTTTACACCCGCAGGGACTATTCGATTTTTAGCGATTGTACGAACTGCATCACGCTATGGTGAGCGCTTAGTAACACATAACGCGACGTTTTTATTGCTTAGTGAAATACGCGTTAATATGTTTGCCACGCTAAGTAAGCTAAACAATGTAGATTTAGCAATGAGCCGCAGCGCCGATTTAGTTAACCGCTTACAAAATGACGTGGATGCGCTTGATAAGTTTTACTTAAACATATTACTGCCAATGCTGGTAGCGCTGTTGAGTGTGCCCATAATTATGGTGTTTATGGCGGCTTATAACGCCAATGTTGCGCTTATTTGTTTTATAGGCATTTTATTAATTGGTGTTGTTTTACCTGCGCTGTTAAGTGCTAAATTAAATAAAAATAGCCATAAAGAAACACAGCTCAGTGCACAACTTAGAGCAGAGCTTTCTGACACCCTAACCGGCCTTAGAGAGCTGAGTATTTATCAGGCACGTGCTGGGCAAATTTCAAAATGTAATGAACTAAACGAGCAATATAACCAACAACTTTATAGTCGCCATAAAGCACTCGCAAATAGCGACGGTTTAAGTTTGCTGGTTGTGCAGCTAGCTATGCTTGGCGCCATAGTCACTATTGTGCCTTTGGTTTACAGCGGCGCTATGGTAAATGTTGAGCTTGCTATGTTAAGCCTATTTGTATTGGCAAGCTTTGAAACTGTATTACTGTTGCCTAATGCATTTATAGAGCTGCCCAGTGTACTCAAAGCCGCTGAGCGACTATTTACACTGGAAGATAAAGTCACAGCGCAAGAAGCTAATAGCGCTGAGTTAGTTGAGATGCAGTTTGATAAAAACAATACAACTTTGGCACTTAATAACATTGGCTATAAATACCAAGAGCACAGTGCTTTAACTAATATCAGCTTTACCCTTAAAGCACAGCAAAAAGTAGCGATTGTAGGCAGAAGCGGCAGTGGTAAAAGCACCTTGGTTAATTTACTCACCGGGTTATGGCCTGTGCAGCAAGGCAGTATTAGGCTAAGCGATGAAAATAACGCAGCAGAACTCCACGCACTAAGCAGCAACACCCGCGCAAGCGTTATTAATATACTTGCGCAGCAGCATCATATTTTTGATGGCACATTAAGTGAAAACTTACGCTATGCAAAGCCAAGCGCCACAAAAGAAGAAATGCTTGAAGCCATTAACCTTGCACAGCTAAAACCTTGGTTTAATGAGCTACAAGATGGATTAAAAACCCGTTTAGGCACAGGTGGGAGAAGTGTTTCTCAAGGCCAATCAAGGCGCATAGCTATTGCGCAAGCTTTATTACAAAACCCTGCCATTTTAGTACTTGATGAGCCTACAGAAGGGCTTGATAACCAATCTAAGCAAACGGTAATGAGCGCTATTATGCAGGTAATGAGTAACGCAAGCGTACTTACCATTACCCACGACCCAGCTCTTTTAGCGCAAATGGATAATATTATTTGGCTAGAAAATGGCAGCCTTGTAGCGCAAGGCACTCATAAAGAACTTAGCGAAACATATACCGATTATGTTGCCTTAACTACTCGGTTTTAAATAACTTGAACTCTGGTTAAGAGATTTACTACCCAACTGAATATTAATGAAACTTAATTCTGTTTTTCTCTAGCTAGAAATTTTAAGTGGAAACAAGGCGAATTTACGCGTCAATAGCTAGCCTATTGCAAGAAAATTCAACGCAGTTAGCGCTAAAAATAGCTGCTTGAGATAGATATATTATCCAGAGACCAAGTTAATCATTTAAAACGCTGATTGATACATCTATAACGCCGACTTTAGGGTCGGCAATTTTTTTAAACATACCTAACGATAAATCAATAACCCGCCCTCTAACGTACGGGCCTCTATCGTTTATTCTCACGATCACCGATTTGTTATTTGCCAAGTTTGTAACCTTCACTTTTGTACCAAAGGGTAATTCTAAATGCGCAGCAGTGGATGCGTTTTGACTAAATGTTTCGCCGTTTGCTGTTGTGCGACCATGGTATTTATTAGCGTAATAAGAGGCTTTACCTAACTGAGTACGCTCGCCATTAGCAGAGGTAACGATAGGTTGGCTGCTACACGCAGCTAAAATTGATAAAAAACTGAGGGTAAAAATTAACTTAGTAAAAGACATAGATGCGCTTTAATTATAAAAATTCGCGCAAAGGTTAACCTTACGTGGCTGAGTGTGTACTGAATTAAAATATTTTATAGGCAATAAAAAACCACCGGCGATTACTCTTAGGTGGTTTTTTTAAAAAGCATAAGGCGCTTATCTTACGATACCGCGCTCAGAGCTTTTCACAAAATCAATCATAGTTTGTACTGCAGGGTACTTAGCGGCATCTTCACTTAGTGAGGCAATTGCTTCGTCTACACTTAAGCTCTTACGATAAAACGCTTTATAAGCACGGCGTACGGCCATAATTTCGTCGCTTTCAAAGCCACGACGCTTCATACCTTCTTTATTGGTCGCTGCAGGGCCTGCTGGCATACCAATGGTGGTTACAAATGGCGGTACGTCTTTATTAACACCTGAGTACATGCCAATAAATGCGTGATCACCAATTTTACAAAATTGATGCACACCTGAGTTACCACCTAAAATAACCCAATCGCCTACATGCACGTGGCCTGCAACGCTTGCGTTATTAGCAAATATAACGTTATTACCAATTACGGCATCGTGAGCAACGTGGGTATACGCCATAAATAAGTTATTGCTACCAATTTTAGTCACACCTTGGTCTTGAATAGTACCACGGTGAATGGTTGCACACTCACGTATAACGTTGTTATCGCCCATAATAAGAGTGGTTGGTTCGTTGTTATATTTTTTGTCTTGGCAGGCTTCGCCTACTGACGCAAATTGAAAAATATGATTGCCAGAGCCAATAGTAGATGGCCCTTTAATAACAACGTGAGACTCAATAATACAGTCATCACCGATCACAACATCATTGCCAATATAGCTATATGGACCAACTGAGACATTGTTGCCTAGTTTAGCGCCAGGTTCGATTATTGCTGTAGAATGGATCACTATTAAAACTCTCTTCTCGCACACATAATTTCGGCACTACATACAACCTTGCCGTCGACTCTTGCTTCAGCGGCAAATTTCCATATATTGCGACGCTCTTTTAAAAACTCTACATGCAAATGCATTGTATCGCCCGGTATAACTGGCTGTTTAAAACGTGCGTTATCTACTGCAGCAAATAAGTAAAGCTCGTTATCGCTACGGTTTTCTACTGTTTTAAATCCTAATAAACCGGTGGCTTGCGCCATGGCTTCTAATATTAGCACACCAGGGAAAATTGGCTGATTTGGAAAGTGACCAGTAAAAATAGGCTCGTTAACCGATACATTTTTAATCGCATGCAGTGACTCGCCAGGCGTAAAGTCAATTACACGATCAATTAAAAGCATCGGGTAGCGGTGTGGTAATAAACTTAAAATTTCTTGAATATCAAGGCTATTTAATTCGTTTGCCAAAATAGCATCCTTATTAGTGTTCAACGTTATGACTTAGCCAATGCTTCAAGCGCTTTGAGACGTGATTTCATGTCTGAAAGATTACGCAAGTGGGCAATTGATTTACGCCATTCTTTATTAGTTGTATGGGGCATACCAGATGAGTAAATACCCGGCTCGGTGATCGATTTAGTCACCATACTCATGCCGGTAATTATAACACCATCACATACTGACATGTGACCATTAATTGCGGTCATGCCACCTATTTGGCAGTTTTTACCAATGGTTACACTACCTGCTAGTACAGTACAGCCTGCAATTGCAGTACCCGAGTTAACTTCAACGTTGTGTGCTATTTGACATTGGTTATCGATGATCACATTACTATGAATAATCGTGTTATCGAGTGCGCCACGGTCAATTGTTGTGCTTGCGCCCACTTCAACCTTGTCGCCGATAATCACAGAGCCTAGCTGAGGAATTTTAACCCACTGCCCGCGCTCGTTTGCATAGCCAAATCCGTCACTGCCAACCACACTGTTTGCTTGAAATAAACAATCAGCGCCAATTTCAACATCGTGATAAATAGTCACACTCGGCCAAAGCTTTGTGCCAGAACCTATTTTAACACGTTCACCGATGAAACTGTTCGGACCAATTTGTGCGTTATCACCAATCACAGCACCGGCTTCTATAACTACATTTGCGCCAATGGCAGCACTTGCACTTACCGTTGCACTTGGGTGAATAGTCGCACTAGCGTGTATACCTTGCTGCGCCGCTTGCGGGGTTGTATCCATAAATTGTGCAAGCTTTGCGTAGCTCACATACGGATTTCCAACAATGATTTTTGCGCCACTAAAATACGGTGCATCGGCTTCGCTAAGAATAACAGCACTGGCTTGTGTGGTTTCAAGCTGCGTACGATATTTTGAGTTCGCTAAAAATGCAATATGCCCAGAACGGGCATTTGCAAGTGTAGCTATTTTTGTAATTTCTAAAGCGCCATCACCTTGAAGTTCGGCGCCTAGAAGTTCCGCAATGTGCGAAAGCGTATAATTTTGCATAGAGTGATTATTTCTTACTAACTGCTGATACAACTTTGCTTGAAAGATCAGTTACTTCTTTAGGGTTAAAGTAAATAGTAGTGTCTTTAACTTTAACTTCATCGAAGTCGCCATCTTTAGCAATTTCTTCAATTGTTTTAATAATTAAACCCTGAACTTTAGCAAGCTCTTGGTTTTGACGTGCTTTGATTTCTTGCTCTAAAGGACGACCTTTTTCAGCAAGGTTTTGTTGCATGCCTTGGATTTTATCACGTAGTGCATCTTTTTGAGCTTGGCTCATTGTAGTGCTTTCACGCTTAAATTTTTCTGCTTCAAAGCGAATGTCGCCTTGTAGTTTTTCAAGCTCTTGACGACGCTCTGCAAACTCAGTTTGTAAAGACTGCTCAATTTTAGCCATTTGAGGAATTTGCTTGTAGATCTCTTGCATATCAACAATGCCTACTTTGTGGGCAAATGCACTTGCAGAGGTGCCCATCATCAATGTTGCTAACACGGCTACTGCTGTTGATTTAAATAATTTTTTCACAAAAAACTCCTTTAGAAAGTGTTACTAATATTAAAGCTGATGGTCTTTGTATCGTCATCTTCTTCTTTTTGCAATGGATACGCAAAACTAATCAGCATTGGACCCATTGGAGAGATCCATTGTAAAGATAAACCGGTTGATACCCTAAAGCGCATTGGATCAGAGTAATCATCTAACTTAGCACGCTCATCTGGCGCTAAGTTTTGGAAACGGTCAACGTTAAATTCAGTATCCCATACGTTGGCAGCATCTACAAAGAAACTGGTACGTACAGAACTGGTGTTTTCTTCATCTAAGAACGGCGTAGGTACAATTAGCTCCATACCTGCAACCGCTTTTGCATTACCACCAATACGCCCTTGTGGTACTAAAATATCAAACTCATCAGAGCCACCGATGCTACCGGTTGTAGTACCATCAGCACCTGGCGTACCAGGGATTGATAAAGGAACACGTGATACAGCGCGCGGCAATATAGTATTACGGTCAAAGCCACGTAGTTCCATTTCCGTTATACGGAAGAACTCTTGGAATGGCAGAGTTTGCTCATAACCATTGGTTGACCCATAACCATTACCGTAACCAAGCGCTGCACGTGTTGAGAACACCCAACGGTGGTCATTCGATATTGGCCAGTAAAAACGCGAATCGTAGTTCAGTTTAAAATACTGAAGATCAGAGTTAGGCGTTGTGGCTGTTAAATTTAATGTTTGACGCGAACCCGCTGTTGGGAATAAACCACGGTTAACTGTGATACGCGACCAACCTACGCTTAGCTCATATTTAGTAAAGTCAAAGCCAGCATCTGGGTTTTCTTCATCTAAGAAGGTTTCGCGTAGTACGCGAGTTTGTTCGTACTCGGCAATTTCTGAAAGTTCTTCTTGAATCCAACGTACGCCAAAGTTAACACGGTTTACCGCATCAATTGGGAAACCAATATTGGTACCAATACCGTAACTTGTTGATTTATAATCTACTAGGCTAAATTTACTGGCATCGTAGTTGTTGTAAAAAATACTGCTGCCTTGCGATACACCATCTGGCGTAAAGTAAGGGTCGGTGTACGACAAGCTAATGCTTTCAGAACCAGTAGAGGTATTTAAGTTTAAGCCAATTTGATTACCCGTACCTAAAAAGTTAGATTCGGTCACACCAATATTAAACTGAAGCCCTGCGTATGAGCCATACGCTAAGCCCGCGTTAAAGCTACCTGCCGATTGCTCTTTTACTGTAAAGTCTACGTCTACTTGGTCATCTACACCCGGTACTGGTACTACGTTAAAATCAACAGTTTCCATGTACGGTAAACGTTGAATTTGCAGCTTTGAGCGCTCAAGATTTTGATTAGATAACCACGCACCTTCAAGTTGTGTCATTTCGCGGCGAAGTACTTCATCAGCAGTATTTTGGTTACCACCAACGATGATACGACGTACGTACACACGCTTGCCCGGATTTACCGACAGCGTAAGTTGCACTTCTTGTTTTTCATCATCAATTTCTGGAATTGTGCGTACTTCGGCATTGGCATAACCAAAGCGCGCTAAGTAGCTTTTGATAAATTCTTCAGATGAGGTCACCACTGAGCCATTGTAAAGCTCGCCGGCGCGAAGTGGGATAACGCTTTTGATTAGCTCTTCTCGGCCAAGTAAATCACCGATAAAGTCAAAACCTTTAACTGTGTACTTAACACCTTCTGTTAAGTTAGCAGTTACATACACAGATTCGCGCTCAGGACTTACTGATACTTGCGTAGAATCGATATTAAAACGTAAGTAACCGCGGTCTAAGTAAAAGCTGCGAATTTTTTCTAAATCGCCTTCAATGGTTTGTTTTTGGTAACGGTCGCTACCCATAAACTGCCACCACGGTAAATCTTGTTGCGATTCAGCAAGCTTTAAAAGCTCTTCGTTAGAGAATAATTCGTTACCCACTAAGTTGATTTGACGAATAGAGGCGGCTTCGCCTTCGTCAAATTCTAGCTTAAGCTTTACACGGTTACGTGGCAGCTTAGTTACGCTAATATCAACGGTGGCATTGTATTTACCAATACTGTGGAAAAACTCAACCAACCCTTTTTCGATATTATCGATAACGGTTTTATCAAGCGGTTCACCTTGGCGAATATCTTGCTGATCGAGTGATTCGTTAAGCTGCTCGTCTTTTATATCTTTATTGCCTTCAAACTCAATAAAGCTAATAGTAGGACGCTCAGTCACTTTAAAAATAACGTTATTACCATCGCGTAACGCTTTGATGTTGTCAAAGTGACCTGAACGATAAAGTGACTTTATTGTTTTTGAAATCGTATAGTCATCAACGTTATCGCCCACATTGATAGGAACATGCGTTAGTGCTGCACCAAGTGCTACACGTTGCAAACCTTCAATTTTTAAATCTTCAACAATAAAGGAGTTTTGGCCCAGGGCTGCAAAACTTGCACCCAATAAACTTGAAACTGCCAAATGTTTTTTTATAGCCATTTTATTATCTTTATCCTTTACAACTGTATTACCGCTTAACATCAAAACTAATAATTAGTGATGCTTACAATCGTGTTCTAATTAGTAATTGTCACGCTGTAACTACAAACGCGATACATCATTGAACAAAGCGAAACATGTTAAAAATATGAGCAACAAGGCGCCCACTTTAAAACCAAATTCTTGTGTCTTTTCAGAGACAGGCTTTTTACGGAAAAGTTCAATTATGTAATACATTAAGTGTCCACCATCAAGCACTGGCAGAGGTAATAAATTAAATACACCCAAGTTAACGCTTATTAGCGCTAAAAAGCTTAAAAAAGCGACTAGCCCGTAGCTTACGCTAGTTCCTGCACCAACTGCAATGCCCACAGGGCCACTTAAATTTTTAACCGAAACCTGACCTGTAATTAAATTACCAATCATGTCAAAGCTAAGCGTTATAAGGCGCCAGGTCTCTTGGGTACCACGAACAATACTATCAAGCGGACCAAAGCTTCGGGTTTCAACATAGCCATCAGGCCAAGGTTGAACAACCGGCGCAACACCTAAAAACCCTTGTTCAATACCGTGCTCATTAATGCGCGATTTAGGCGTTACTGTTACGCTATTCATACTATCTTGTCTTTTTACACTAAATTGTAAAGATTTGTTAGCCGATTGCGTAATAAGATTAACTAATTGCTGCCAATCGCTTATTGTTTCACCATTTACAGCGATAATCGTATCGTTAACCTGCAAATTAGCCAGTTCGGCTGCTGAATTTTTAGTAATAGCCGCAATGGTTAATGTGGCTTGCGGTCTAAATGGTACAATACCTAACGAACTCAGTGGCGGCACGTCTTGTTGATCGAGCTTCCAACCCTCTACGTTAAGCATTTTTGTTTGCTCTTGGTAGTTTTCATTACGCACTACTACGGGCACGCTTTGCTCACCTAAGCTCGACATAAGTGCAAAAGTTGCATCTTGCCAGGTGGCAATCGTGTCATCACCAATTTTAATAATTTGTTCAGAGGGCATAATGCCCGCCTGCTCTGCTCTGCTACCTTCGGTAATACTACCCACTACAGGTTTTACCGATTGCACGCCCACCATGTACATAGCCGCCAGCGCTACAATAGCAAATAAAAAATTAGCCAGCGGGCCGGCTGCCACTATGGCTATACGGGCCTGAACCGATTTAGCGTTAAATGACAAATGGCGCTCATTCTCAGGCACTTCATCCACGCGTTCATCAAGCATTTTAACGTAGCCACCCAGCGGAATAGCGGCAATTACGTATTCTGTATTGTATTTATCGTGCCACTTTAAAAGCGGTTTACCAAAACCAATCGAAAAGCGCAGCACTTTAACACCCATTTTACGGGCCACCCAAAAGTGCCCATATTCATGAATAGCAACTAAAATGCCCAGCGCTAAAATAAACGAGCCAAGATTCCAAAAAAAATCTAACATATTAATGAGTCACTTTTGTTATTAGGTCCGCTGCACGTTGGCGGGCTTGTTGGTCACACGCTAATATTTCATCTAGGCTTTGTACGTTAGTGAATGTGGCCGCATCAAGCGTTTGTGCATTAATTTTATAAATGTCAGTAAAGCCAATTTGGCCTTTTAAAAATGCCGCAACCGCTATTTCGTTTGCTGCATTTACCGTTGTGGTTGCGCCTTGCCCTGCGCTGCACGCATCAATAGCGAGTTGTAAATTTGGATAACGCGCAAAATCAGGCTTTGTGAACGAAAAATCACAAATATCCGAAAAGTTGAGTGGTTTTACACCCGCGTTAATTCGATCTGGGTAAGCGAGTGCATGTGCAATAGGTGTGCGCATATCGGGGTTACCCATTTGCGCTAAAATGGAGCCATCGTGGTATTGCACCATAGAATGAATAATACTTTGCGGGTGGATCACCACATCAATATCGCTGGTGTCACAATTAAACAGCCATTTAGCTTCAATAAATTCAAGCCCTTTGTTCATCATGGTGGCTGAATCTACCGATATTTTTTGCCCCATAGACCAATTAGGATGAGCGACGGCTTCACTAACCGTTACCTCTTTTAAGGTATTTATATCGCGCGTTAAAAATGGCCCACCAGAGCCGGTAAGCAATATTTTACTTACGCCATGCTCTTGTAAATTTTGATCAGCGTTTGCGTTTTGAAGTGAATGAGGTAAACACTGAAAAATAGCGTTGTGCTCGCTATCAATAGGTAACAACGTGGCTTTATGCTGTTTTACTTTATCAATAAACAACTGCCCTGACATAACCAACGATTCTTTATTGGCAAGCAGTACTTTTTTACCTGCTTCAACGGCGCTTAGTGTGGGCAGTAAGCCGGCAGCGCCAACAATAGCTGACATGACGGTATCGACATCGGGATGCGCACATAAATCGCTCATAGCCTGCTGTGAATGCATTACTAAGGTTTGGCATGGCGTATTATTTAAATACGATGATAATTGCTCTGCAGCGCTTTGTGTGGCCATAACCGCATATAACGGTTCGTGCTCAATACACAGCTCAGCCATCTTTTTTGCATTGTGGCCTGCAGTGAGGGCAAATACGTTAAATAGCGCTTTGTTTCGCGCTATAACATCTAATGTACTTAACCCAATTGAACCTGTAGCGCCTAAAATAACAAGTTGTTGCTGTTGGCTCATAAACTCAAGGTCCATGCATAGCACATTACAAACATTGGGGCTGCTGCGGTTAAGCTGTCAATTCTATCTAAAATACCGCCGTGGCCGGGTAAACAGCGACCACTGTCTTTTAGGCCGGCTTCACGTTTAAACATGCTTTCGAGTAAATCACCGACAGCCGAAAACAAAGCTATAAAGGCGGTCATTACCGCATAAATAGGCCATACAGCAAAATCCACACCGGTAAAGTGACAAAAAGCTAAAACAAATATAATTGATGCAACCACACCGCCTGCTAGGCCTTCGATGGTTTTGTTAGGGCTCACCTTTGGCATGAGCTTGTGTTTACCAAAACTTTTGCCTGTAAAATAAGCCCCTACATCGGCGCTCCACACAATACCAAGTACCACTAAAATCAGTACCGAGCCAAAGTGCGTTGATTCAGCGTATTGCGCGCTACGTAAAGTATTGAGTGCAAGCCAAAGTGGGATTAAAGTAAGCAACCCGGCAATGCCGCGCATTACCAAGCCTTCGTTCCATGCTTTGGCCATGGCTGGGTAGCGCCAAATTAAATAACTGGCCACAATCCACCAAGCAAACGAGAGCGTAAATAAGTAATTTGCATCCCCGACCAACTGGCCGTTTTGCCACAGTGATTCAATCGGCCAATGTAAATTTAGCAGCGCCAATAACGCGCCAATTAACACCACAAACGCACCACGTTTTAATTTTGTGCATAGGCCCATAAAAGCAGACCACTCCCACGCGCCAAGTAAAACAATAATACCGGCAAAATAACTAAACAATGTTAGTGGAGTATAAAAAACCAAGGCTAGCGCTAACGGCGCTAATACAACCGAGGTTAAAATTCGTTGTTTTAACAAAATAGTGACCCTTATTCTATTTTAGGTTTGAGCGAGTAATTGTTTTATTTGTTCGCCCGTACAACCAAAACGTCGCTCTCTGGCAACGTAACACGCAATGGCCTCAGCAAATGCTGCTTCATTAAAATCAGGCCAAAGAGTTTCGGTAAAGTAAAGTTCCGCATAAGCAGCTTGCCATAGTAAAAAGTTACTAATACGAACATCACCACCCGTGCGAATTAGTAAATCCGGCTCCGCTTGGTCTGCCATGCTCATATGCTGTGCTAAGCGCTCTTCTGTAACATCCTCTGCCTTGAGTTGTCCGTTTGCAACTTGTAGTGCTAGTTGCTTTGCTGCATTTGCCATATCCCATCTACCGCCATAATTAGCGGCCACGTTTAAATGCAAACCGGTGTTATCTGCTGTTAGCTCATGCGCAGCGTTTACTTTGCTACGTAAACTTTCAGAGAATCGTGATAAATCTCCAATAATGGTCAGTTTTACATTATTTTTATGAAGCTTTTTTACTTCCTTTGTTAAAACAAACAAAAAAAGCTCCATTAAAGTGTTTACTTCGTCTTCGGGGCGGCGCCAGTTTTCACTACTAAAAGCAAATAAGGTTAACGATTGTATCCCTAATTTAGTACAAAACTGAACAGATTGACGAACTGCGTCCACGCCTTTTTTATGCCCGAACACACGAGGTCTATTTCTAGCTTGCGCCCAACGCCCGTTACCATCCATGATGATGGCAACATGTTTAGGTAAACATTGCTGTGAAATTGTATCAGCGTCTAGAACCATAAATATTGAGTATTCCATAAAAAAACGCCGCCTAGTATACCCTAGACGGCGTTTCAAAACTAATATATTTCATAGCCTGCATTGAGGTTATTTAGCTGTTTAGATTTCCATCAACTCAGCTTCTTTCGCTGTTAGTTGTGCATCCATTTCTTTGATAAATTTATCTGTAAGCTTTTGAATTGTATCTTCTGCTTGACGCGCTTCATCTTCAGAAATTTCTTTATCTTTTAATAAAGATTTTACATCGCCATTAGCGTCACGACGAATGTTACGCACAGCAACACGGCCGCTTTCAACTTCGCCACGTACAATTTTAATTAAATCTTTACGACGCTCTTCTGTAAGCGGAGGAAGTGGTACGCGAATTACTGTACCAGCAGACATAGGGTTTAAACCTAAGTCAGACGCCATAATTGCTTTTTCTACAGCTTGCGCTAAAGATTTATCGAATACGCCAATAGCCAGCGTACGAGAGTCTTCAATCGTTACATTAGCCACTTGGTTAAGCGGTGTATCAGCACCGTAGTACGATACCATAATGCCGTCTAAAATTGCTGGGTGAGCACGACCTGTACGAATTTTTGATAGTTGACTACCTAGTGCTGCTACACTTTTTTGCATGCGCTCTTGCGCATCTTTTTGAATATCGTTAATCACGGTTTAATCCTAATTATTTGATTACTTCATCTGAGGCTTGTGAAGAGATAAGTGTGCCTTCTTCTTCACCCATAATTACGCGTTTTAAGGCGCCTGATTTATTCATGTTAAATACGCTCAGTGGCATATTATGATCGCGAGCGAGTGTAAACGCCGCTAAATCCATTACTTTTAGTTCTTTATCAATAATTTCATTGTAGCTTAAGTGACGGTAAAGCGTGGCTTCTGGGTTTTTAACCGGATCATCACTAAATACGCCATCAACCTTAGTCGCTTTAATTACAGTGTCGGCTTCAATTTCAATACCGCGTAAACACGCAGCAGAATCGGTAGTGAAGAACGGGTTACCCGTACCTGCTGCAAAAATAACAACGCGGCCAGATTTTAATAAGCTAATTGCCTCAGCCCAGTTGTATGCATCACATACACCGTTTAGAGGGATTGCCGACATTAAACGACAATTAACAAATGCACGGTGTAGTGCATCACGCATTGCAAGGCCGTTCATTACGGTTGCAAGCATACCCATGTGGTCACCAACTACGCGGTTCATGCCAGCTTCTGCTAGTGATCCGCCACGTAAAAAGTTACCACCGCCGATAACCAAACCCACTTCTACGTCGAGTTCTACCAGCTCTTTAATTTCTTGGGCCATACGATCTAGCACTTTTGGGTCGATGCCGAAGCCTTCGTCTCCCATTAAAGCTTCACCACTTAATTTGAGAAGAACACGTCTAAAAATAGGTTTACGATTGATAGTCATAGTATTGGGGCCAACTTTTTATTAAATTATGGGTAAAAAATAACCGCGCTTATGATAAACATAAAAGCGCGGTTATTTTAAAGAATTTCTAAGCGTGACGCAAAAGCAAATAGTACTTTAATGGCATCTAATTTCCTTATGCATCACAAATAGTTAATCTTACTCGCCTTTTGCAGCTGCAATTTGAGCAGCAACTTCAGCAGCAAAATCTTCTTCTTTCTTCTCGATACCTTCACCAACTTCTACACGTGCGAAGCTAGTAACTGTTGCGTTTTTCTCTTTAAGAATTTCGCCAACAGATTTTTTAGGCTCCATGATGAAAGCTTGACCAGTAAGAGAAACCTCACCAGTAAATTTCTTCATGCGGCCAACAACCATTTTTTCAGCGATTTCAGCAGGCTTTCCTTCGTTCATCGCGATGTCGATTTGAACTTGCTTTTCTTTTTCTACAACGTCAGCAGGTACATCTTCAGGCGTTAAGTACTCTGGGTTTGAAGCAGCAACGTGCATTGCAATGTGCTTAAGAGTTTCTTCATCAGCAACACCTGCAACAACAACACCAATACGCTCACCGTGACGGTATTCAACAAGTGTTTCACCAGTGATGTACTGAAGACGACGTACGTTGATGTTTTCACCAATTTTAGTTACTAGCTCAACACGGTCTTCTTCAAACTTAGCTTGTAAGTCTTCGATAGTGATTGTTTCAGCGATAGCAGCGTCAGCAACTTTGTTAGCAAACGCTAAGAAGCTTTCGTCTTTTGCTACGAAGTCAGTTTGACAGTTAACTTCTACTAGTACTGCAACACCATCGTTTTGCTTGATGATGATAGTACCTTCAGCAGCAATGTTACCTGCTTTCTTAGCAGCCTTTGCAGCACCGCTCTTACGCATGTTTTCAATCGCTAATTCGATGTCGCCATCAGTTTCAGTTAACGCTTTTTTACAATCCATCATGCCAGCGCCAGTACGCTCGCGTAATTCTTTAACTAGGGCAGTAGTTACAGCCATTAGTAAATCCTCAAATCTGAAATCAGGTATTAGATAAGCGGGTAAACCGCTCTACAAGAATAGCAAGTCTTCACCTTAAAAAGATGAAGACTTGATGACAGCTAATTACTCAGCTTCTACAAAGTCGTCTTTCTCAGCTTGAGCAACGATGTTGTTCTCACGACCTTCAGTGATAGCAGCTGCAACAGAGCTAGTGTAAAGGTTGATTGCACGGATAGCATCATCGTTACCAGGTACGATGTAATCAACACCGTCTGGGTTAGAGTTAGTATCAACGATTGCAACAACTGGAATACCTAGGTTGTTTGCTTCACGGATAGCAATGTGCTCGTGATCAGCATCGATAACGAAGATAGCGTCTGGAAGGCCACCCATGTTTTTGATACCGCCAAGGCTCTTTTCAAGCTTTTCCATTTCGCGAGTAAGCATTAACGCTTCTTTCTTAGTTAACTTCTCGAAAGTACCGTCTTGGCTTTGAGCTTCAAGGTCTTTAAGACGCTTGATTGACTGACGAACTGTTTTCCAGTTAGTTAACATACCACCTAACCAGCGGTGGTTAACGAAGAACTGGTCGCTTTGTAAAGCAGCTTCTTTAACTGCTTCGCTTGCTGCGCGCTTAGTACCAACGAAAAGAACTTTACCTTTGTTTGCAGCAGCACTTGATAAAAACTTAAGTGCGTCGTTGAACATTGGTACTGTTTGCTCAAGGTTGATGATATGTACACGGTTACGTGCGCCGAAGATGAAAGGCTTCATCTTAGGGTTCCAGTAACGTGCTTGGTGACCAAAGTGAACACCAGCTTGAAGCATATCGCGCATTGAAACGTTTGCCATTTTGTAAATCCTCTATGTAGTTTAGGGTTAGGCCTCCACATATCCCATAGCACCAACACCGAAGTATTTAAACTTCAAATGCACCCAAGTGTATGTGACGATACGTGTGTGTGTTAAAATAAAATTGTGTTTGCCTTAAATACAAAAAATCATTTAAGAATTTATTTGTAAAAAGACGGCGCGCTTTATACCATATTAAAATTAAATACTCAACGTCGCGTGCAAAATTTGTGCGACGATAAATGTTAAAAAACGCAACTTTGGAGCCTCAATGAGCGCTGTGATCAAGACCCCTGAAGAAATTGAAAAAATGCGTGTAGCCGGGCGTTTAGCGGCAGACGTACTTGAAATGATTGAACCACATGTAGTGCCAGGTGTGACTACTGATGAGCTAAATACAATTTGTCATGATTATATTGTAAATGTGCAAGATGCCATACCTGCGCCACTAAATTATCACGGTTTTCCTAAGTCGGTTTGTACCTCTGTAAATCATGTAATTTGCCACGGTATTCCAAATGACAAACCGCTAAAAGATGGCGATAGCGTCAACATTGATGTAACCGTAATTAAAGACGGTTACCACGGCGACACCTCAAAGATGTTTCATGTAGGTACGCCTAACATTCAAGGTAAACGCCTTGCACAAGTAACGCAAGAAAGCTTATACCTTGCCATTAAAATGGTAAAACCAGGTGTGCGTTTAGGCGATATTGGTGAAGCAATTCAAAAATACGCAGAGAGCTTTAACTACTCAATTGTACGTGAATACTGCGGCCACGGTATTGGTAGGGAATTTCATGAAGAGCCTCAAGTAATGCACTACGGTAAAGCGGGTACTGGCGAAACACTTAAAGCCGGTATGTGTTTAACAATAGAGCCAATGGTTAACGCAGGTAAGCGCCAGTGTAAACTTTTAAAAGATGAGTGGACTGTAGTTACACGCGACCGTAGTTTGTCTGCACAGTGGGAACACACCCTATTAGTGACTGAAAATGGTGTTGAAATTTTAACGCTGCGATCAGATGATACTATCGACAGGATTATCGAACACTAATAAAAACCGAGCCACTTGATAAAAGTATTTAACCTCTAATCGGGTTAATACATTTAATAACATACTGAATTATATGTAATATTTAATTTATTTTTTCCAAGTTGGAGATTTTCAGTGAAAACAAATCGAATTGACGCGCCAAATAGCGAGCCTATTTGCAAGTGGATTCAACACTGTTAACACTGAAAATAGCCGCTGGGGATAGACTTATTACTTCACGTTCAGGTTGTTTATCAATGCTAACGGTTCAATAAGGAGCCAGCCCACGTGGCATTACCCAACAAAGTAAAAAAGTTGCTTAGCGATGCTGAGCAACTGAGCGATTATCGCGATTGTTCTAGCTATTTTTATAAGTGGTTACATAACGAATTTTCTAAGCAACCAGTTGGTAATTTAATTAATGCCCGGGCTGAGTTTATAGACCGCCTGCTAATTAAACTGTTTCATGTTTACGATTTAGCTCACGAGCCTGATCTTGCCCTTATTGCCGTGGGCGGGTACGGCCGTGGCGAGCTACACCCCTACTCCGACATTGACTTTTTATTGCTTGTTACGCAGCCGCCTAGCGAGCAGATATGCGAAAAAATAGGCCAGTTTGTTACCATGCTATGGGATCTCAATTTAGAGATAGGCCACAGTGTGCGTACCATTGAACAAGCCATAGAGCAAAAACGTGAAGACGTTACCTTTGCCACCAGCTTGCTCGAAAGTAGGCTCATTTTTGGTAATCACATTGAGTTTGAAAAACTCAAAACGCATATTATAGAAACCCCTGTTTGGCGCTCAGGCGAGTTTTTTGTAGCCAAAGTGCAAGAGCAAAACCTACGCCATAAAAAGTGCCACGGTACTGCTTACAACCTAGAGCCAAACATAAAAGAAAACCCCGGTGGTCTTCGCGATTTACAAACCATTATTTGGGTTGCTAAAAAGCACTTTAGAGCCGAAACCCTACAAGAGCTAATTAGCCACGGCTACTTAACGCATGAAGAGTTTCAGGAGCTTTCGGAGTGCCTAGAAAACCTTTGGAATATTCGCTTTGCACTGCATTTAGCCGCTGGGCGATCAGAAAACCGTTTGTTGTTTGACCATCAACCACACACAGCTGAAATACTTGGCTTTGGTAGCGATGGTAAAGCCTCGGTTGAGCGTATGATGAAACGCTTATTTAGAATAATGAGCCGCGTACGCGAGCTTAACCAAATGCTGCTATCGTACTTTGAAGAAAGTATTATGCCAGAGAGCAGCGAAGCGCCAGTGATTGAGTTAGACAAAGACTTTGAACGCGTTGGGCACCAAATTAGGGTTAAAAACCCATCGGTATTTTTTAGACGCGATCAACTTTTTGTTTTGTTTGAGCATATTGCCGACAACCCCGAAATTACCCATATTTACCCAAGTACTATTCGTACCATTAGACAAGTACGCAGGCGCCTATTAGGTGACTTACAAGATTACGCAGCGTGTCGCGAGGCATTTATGCGTATTGTAAAACACCCTAACGGCATGGGCCGCGCATTCACGCTCATGCACAAACACGGCATGTTGGCCGCGTATTTACCACAATGGCGTAATATATTTGGGCAAATGCAATTTGACTTATTTCATGCCTACACAGTAGATGAGCACACCCATAAATTAATCAATAATATTTACCAATATTTTGATAAATCTAAAGTGAGCGAGTTTCCTATTTGTAGCGAAATAGTAACCCGTATGGATAAGCCTGAGCTGCTTTATTTAGCAGGTATTTTTCATGATATTGCTAAAGGGCGTGGCGGCGATCACTCAGAGCTAGGCTCGGTTGATGCCATTGCTTTTTCTAAATTACATGGCTTCCCATCATCTGATGGCAAGCTTATATCGTGGCTAGTTGGTAACCATTTACTTATGTCGGTTACTGCGCAGCGTAAAGACATAAATGACCCAGGTGTTATTAAAGACTTTGCCTCACGCGTAAAAACAGAGCGCCAACTCGATTACCTCTATTGTTTAACCGTTGCCGATATACGCGCAACCAACGACAACTTATGGAATGATTGGAAAAACACTCTACTACGCGAGTTATACTTGCATACTCAGCGCGCATTACGCCTAGGGCTTGAAAACCCAATGGATCAACGCGACCAAATACGCGATAAAAAACACCAAGCTAAACAGCGCTTACTTAATTTGGGCTACCTAGAAAACCAAATTGATTTAATTTGGAGCCGCTTTAAAGCAAATTACTTTACTGCCTTTAGCGAGCAGCAAATATCATGGCAAACCGAGCACCTATTAAAATGCGCAGACTTAAGCCTACCCAGTGTCATTGTTTCTGATAAAGCAATGCATGGTGGCACGCAAGTGTTTGCTTATAGCCCATATTCTGGGCCGTTATTCGCTCGCTTAGTTAGCGTAATTGGTTCTAAAAAGGCGCAAATACAACACGCTCAAGTGCTTACTACCAAAGATGGCTACGCCCTATTTAACTTTGTAATACTTGAAGTGAGCGGCGACCCTATTGCAAGTAGCCGTGCTCAGTCAATTAAACGTGGGCTTGAGCAAGCTCTTAGCGAACCACGTAAAAAAATACGCTTTAAAAAGAATCGCTCGCAACGATTTAAAGACTTTAATATTAAACCTAAAATAGTGCTGCGCCCTCATGCACGTAAAGATCGCAGCCTAATAGAAATTCAAGCTGTTGATATACCCGGTTTACTTACTAAAATTGCCGAAGTTTTCCAAGCGCATTTATTACACATTCACGCAGCCCGTATTACAACGGTAGGTGAACGTGCAGAGGATTTCTTTGTCGTATCAAATAACGAATACCAAGCGCTGACTGATGAAGAGCAAGCCAAAATTCATCAGGCATTACGTAAAAAATTCAACGCCGAAACAGAATAAGGACACACCATGTCAGATTTAAAAACTATGATAGAAAACGCCTGGGACAACCGCGATAGCATTAGCCCAAGCAGTGTATCTAGCGATGTAAAACAAGCGATTATTGACGCACTAGAGCTTCTTGATAGCGGTGCAGCACGTGTTGCTGAAAAAATATCAGGCGAATGGGTCGTACACCAATGGCTTAAAAAAGCCGTTTTACTATCATTTCGTATTCGCGACAACCAACCAATGAACGACGGCGTAAATCAGTTTTACGATAAAGTACCGCTTAAATTTAGCGACTACACACCGGAGCAGTTTCAGCAAGGTGGCATGCGCGTAGTTCCTAACGCGGTAGCACGTAAAGGCAGCTTTGTAGGTAAAAACGTAGTACTGATGCCATCGTATGTGAACATTGGCGCCTACGTTGATGAAGGCACCATGGTTGATACATGGGCAACTGTTGGCTCGTGTGCACAAATTGGTAAGAACGTACACTTATCGGGCGGCGTGGGCATAGGCGGCGTTTTAGAGCCACTACAAGCTAACCCTACCATCATTGAAGACAACTGCTTTATTGGCGCTCGCTCTGAAATTGTTGAAGGTGTAGTAGTAGAGGAAGGCGCTGTTATTTCAATGGGCGTTTACATTAGCCAAAGCACCCGTATTTACGACCGTGAAACCGGCGAAATTCACTACGGCCGAGTACCAGCAGGCGCTGTAGTTGTGCCAGGTGCATTACCATCAAAAGATGGCACTCACAGCCTATACGCTGCAATTATCGTTAAAAAAGTTGATCAACAAACACGCGAAAAAGTAGGCATCAACGCCCTACTACGCTCAATTGATGATTAAATGAAGCTATAAGCTTTTAGCTGTAAGCCCTAAGCTGATTGGTGTTAAACGTAGGTTGGGTTGAGTGAAACGAAACCCAACGACATGTTAAAGCTTAGCGTTTTAGCAAAATATAGAAAGCTCTAAACCCTTTGGGTTTAGAGCTTTTTTGTTTAGATTAGAGTTTATCTCTTAAATAGCTAAACCGTTGGGTTTCTCTGTGCTCAACTCAACCTTAATTCAAAGCAATATACGTTTACAAAACAAACGACTGAATTAGCCAACACACCCAAGATATAATAAGGTAGTAAAGCATACTTGAAAGTTAGCAATTAATATTAAGGATTAATATGACAAAAACTGCTTTACGCTCAACTATTTTGCTACCGGTATTTTTGCCTGCGGTATTTATCATTCTGCTTTTGGTCATTGGTACAAGTAGTAACCCTGAACTGGCAGGGCAAGCATTCAGTGTCGCCCTCAAGTGGATAACAGAAACCTTTGGCTGGTTTTATATGTTATCAGTTGCGATCTTCTTAGTTTTCATCGTTTGTGTTGCCGCCTCCAGCTGGGGAAATATCAAGCTGGGCCCTGATCATGCGCAACCGCAATACAGCTTTGGCGAGTGGTTCGCCATGCTATTTTCGGCCGGTTACGGAGTCGCATTACTTTATTTTGGTGTAGCAGAACCTGTGCTCCATTATGCATCTCCGCCTGCGGGCGCCGCAGAAACCGTTGATGCCGCTAAGCAGGCTATGCAAATTGCATTTTTTCATTGGGGTTTTCATATATGGGCAATTTATGGGATTGTTGGTTTAGTGCTTGCTTACTTTGCATTTCGCCACGGTCTTCCGCTGTCTATTCGCTCAGCCTTGTATCCACTTATTGGTGATAAAATATATGGCCCTATTGGGCACACTGTTGATGTGTTTGCCATATTAGGCACGCTATTTGGTATTGCCACAACGTTAGGGCTTTCGGTTACTCAAATTAATGCCGGGCTGCACTACTTATGGCCAAGCATCCCTATTAATACCACGGTACAAATTACCGCTATTGTTATTATTACCGCAGCGGCAACGTTTTCTGTGGTGGCAGGTATGGATAAAGGTGTGAAGCGTTTATCTATAATAAACATGACACTCGCCGTATCATTAATGGCCTTTGTGTTTTTTATTGGCCCGACTATTCATATTCTTGAATCGTTTTTACAAAATACAGGCAGCTACCTCAGCGGTATTGTTGAGCGTACTTTTAATTTACAAGCCTATAGCCGTAGTGATTGGATTGGTAACTGGACCCTATTTATATTTGGCTGGACTATAGCGTGGGCACCCTTTGTTGGTATGTTTATCGCTAAAATTAGCCGCGGCAGAACCATTAGGCAATTTGTTGTGGGCGTGATGCTAGTTCCGACTATTTTTACCTTTTTATGGTTTTCTGTATTTGGCGATACCGCGCTAAATTTAATAATGAATGAAGGGTTTAATACTTTAATAACCGATGTTCAAGCAAACCATGCCGTTGCGCTATTTCAATTATTTGAAGTGCTACCGTTATCGTTTATTATTTCGCTACTGACGGTTATATTAATCATTACCTTTTTTGTAACCTCATCTGACTCGGGCTCGTTAGTTATTGACTCCCTCGCCTCTGGCGGGAGTATTGATACGCCTGCATGGCAACGGGTGTTTTGGGCTGTGCTTGAAGGCGCTGTGGCTGCTGTTTTATTAGTAGCAGGTGGGCTAAGTGCACTACAAACCATGACAATAGCCAGTGCCCTACCCTTTGCTATTATTATGCTTATTGCAACCGCGGGACTTTGGCGCGCACTTACCATTGAAGGCCATCGCGATACGAGCTTACAAGCACATGCGCTCAATAGCCGTAATGTTAACCTATCTCATTGGAAGCGCCGGTTAGCCGCTATGGTTAATTATCCCAATAAGGAAAAAGTGCATACCTTCATTAGTAGTGTGGTGGTAAAAGCAATGCAAGCTGTTCAAGCAGAATTAAAAGCGCGCCAGTGGCATGCCGAGGTAGATTTTGATACTGACTTAGGCCGCGCCCATTTAACCGTACTACGCCATGAACATGTTGATTTTGTGTATGATATTCGCCTTACTGAGCACCCAATGCCAAGCTTTGCCTATACAGAGCTAAAACCGGATGTTGATAACTCCGAGATGTATTACAAGGCAGATGTTTTCTTACGCCGCGGTGGGTTATCTTACGATGTATATGGCTACAGTGAAGATGATATTGTGAAAGACATTCTTGATCAATTTGAGAATTACTTGCACTTTTTAGGTAACAGCCCAGGGGAACTTCCGTGGGATATGGCCGAACACGATGACATGTTAAATAGCGACAAACCTTAAATAAAGGTATTAATTAACAGCGCAATTTTGATGCAATAAAAAAGGCACTTAAAAGTGCCTTTTTTATCTGCTCAATTAATTTTTTAATTATAGCGCGTTAAATACGTCGTCTGTTTTAGCTGCGCAAATAAAATCGTTTTTGTGTAGGCCTTTAATTGAATGGCTCCACCACGTTACGGTTACTTTGCCCCACTCGGTTAATAAACCAGGGTGATGGCCTTCATCTTCTGCCATATCACCTACTTTATTGGTAAACGCCATAGCTTGTTTAAAGTTTTTAAACTTATAAACACGCTCAAGTTGCATAATGCCGTCGCGTACCTCTGGTACCCAGTCTGGAATTTTTGTAATAAGTTGGGCAAGCTCTTCCTCAGATACTTTTGGCGCATCTACGTGACAGGCTTCGCATTTTTGTTCACTTAATGAAGACATTTTAAATCCTTACTTTAGCGTTTCTTTTTAAATTAAAGTTAACCGGCTAATTTTTCTTTAGGTGGAAATTTTGGGTCGTGCAAACCAAGCGCTTTAGCTTGCTCAACCAAAGTCATAATATCCATTTGCGATATATCAAACAGATCATGAATCGAATTTATGGTGTAGTACTGAGGTTGCATAATATCAATGCGGTACGGCGTACGCAGCACATCAATTACGCTCATAGGCGTTATCTCTGGTGTATCTGAATACACGTACTGGGTTTCACCCGGGCTTGATAATATACCACCGCCATATATACGCAGGCCGTTTTCGGTTTGCATTAAACCAAACTCAACCGTAAACCAATACATACGTGCAAGGTATACACGATCTTTTTTCTGCGCTGCATACCCTAATTGGCCGTATTTGTGTGTGAATTCGGCAAAGTCAGGGTTTGTTAGCATAGCGCAGTGGCCAAATATTTCATGGAAAATATCAGGCTCTTGCAGGTAGTCAAACTCTTCTCGGCTACGAATAAACGTCGCTACCGGAAATTGTTTGTTTGCCAATAACCTAAAAAATTCATCAAAATCGATAAGCGCAGGTACAGGCGCTACTTGCCAACCGGTGGTGGCAAGAAGCACTTCGTTAAGTTCGCTTAACTGCGGAATACGATCGTGTGGTAGGTTTATTTTTTTAAGCCCATCCATGTACTCATCACAAGCTTTGCCTTCTATGCACGCAAGTTGGCGCGTAACAAGCTCAGACCAAATTTTATTTTCTTCTTCGCTCCAATGAATAACACCGTTTTCATCGGGTGTTTTAGAGGTGTATTTACTTGCTTTAGCCATAATAACCTTCTTGGGGTTAAGCCCTAAATGTGTGTCAGTGTGATACTCAAGATTAGTGAATATCTAATGCAGCCATACTATGCAAAAGTGAAGAAAAGTTTAATAGTTAGGCGGATATCTACATTTAGCACGATCCCCTAAAGTGTACAGTTAAGATTACACCACCGACATTAATATTATACAACCACCAAATTAAAGGCGTTAAGGGTAAATTAAACTGTACACAAATAAATACAGCTAACAAATTAATGTAAAAGCTTGGTTTAAGTCGTCAATAATATCGTTAACATCTTCAAGCCCTACAGAGAGCCTTATTAAGCCATCACTTATGCCTGCGGCTGCTCGCTCCTCGCGTGTGTAAGGGGAATGCGTCATTGATGCGGGGTGCTGAATAAGCGTTTCGGCATCACCTAAACTTACAGCAAGTGTGCAAAGCTTCATGCTATCTATAAACTGCGCTCCTTGAGCAAGGCTGCCTTTAATTTCAAATGCAATAACGCCGCCTGCGGCTTTCATTTGCTTGCCTATATATTTGTTGCCAGGGTGCGATTTAAGCCCAGGGTAATAAACAATATTAACCTGTGGGTGCGCCTCTAAATATTCAGCAACCGTTTGCGCGCTTTGGCAATGGCGCTCCATGCGTATGGCTAAAGTTTTTAATCCACGATTAATAAGCCATGCGTCGTGCGGGCTTATGGTGGCACCAATATCTTTAAGTACCGTCATTTTTATTAAGGTAATGTGCTCATGCGTTCCACACACAAGCCCAGCTACTACATCGCCATGGCCGTTTAAGTACTTAGTGGCACTGTGCACAATAATATCTATGCCGTACTGCTTAGGTGATTGCAGCAGTGGCGTTAAAAAGGTGTTGTCGACCACACTAATTAAATTATGTTGCTTAGCGAGCGCGCCAATTAAGGCTAAATCAATGACTGCCATTGTGGGGTTGATTGGCGTTTCTACAAATATCATTTTTGAATTAGATTTTATAGCAGCGCGAAGCTCGCCCTCGTTGGTCATATCAACAAAAGTAACTTCTATTCCCCAGCGCGGTAACATGTGAGCAAAAAACGCAAAAGTACATCCATATAATGCACTTGATGCAATTAAATGATCGCCCTGCGATAAAAAGCTCAATACCGACGCCGATACAGCGCCCATACCTGTGGCGGTAGCTGCTGCGGCTTCGCAGCCCTCTAACTGTGCTACTTTTTGCTCAAGTTCGGTGGTGGTTGGGTTACCTAGGCGGGTGTAGATATAACCGGGCTCATCGCCTGCAAAACGCGCGGCACCTTGTGCTGCATTTTCAAAATGAAAGGTAGAGGTTTGATACAAAGGCGACGTGAGTGCGCCATGCGGATCGTTTGCTTTTTGCGGACCATGAATACATTGGGTATTAATATGCTGCTTGCTCATTGTGTGCTCTCGTTTTTATTATGTGTGTCAATTACATAAATAAAACGCACCGCAGTTTAAATCACAAGCATGCCGGATGCTCAGATGGCTATTTGTGCAAAAACCGCTCAGCGCGGTTTTGTACACAAATATTGCCACTGCTACTTTAGGACGTTGGCTCGGCCTTTTTACGGCTCATAATTTTGCTGGCAATACTTTGCACTGTGCCTTTTAACAAGCTGCGTTTGTTTTCAAGCCGTGGTAATGGGCGGCTAAGCTCCATTGCTTTGTAACCAATACGTGCTGTAAAAATACCGGCGCTTACACCTTGCGCTGCACGCCCCGAAAGCTTACCTAAAAGCTCAGCACTGAGTGCTGTGGCTGCTAAATCAGATACAAGCTCAGCACTGCCTACAAACATCACTTGTTTTATAAGCATACGGTAGAGCTTAATGCGGCTTGCGTAACCAAAACCAATGCCATAAATTTTACCAATTTGCTCTATTAACTTAGTACCGCGCCAAAGCACCGCCATCATATCCACCAGCGCAAGGGGGCTTAGGGCAACGAGCAGCGCTGACTCTGTCGCAAAGCGGTTTATAAGCTTTTTAGCTTGCGTGTCTTGCGTTATAAGCAAGCTATTTGCGTAAAGGGTCATTATTTCTTTATCGCTATGGTGGGTAGCCACTTGGTTTTTAAACGCTTCGAAGTTGTCTAGTTGTTGGTGCTTATTTAGTTTTTCAAGCCAAGGTAATGCGCCACCTACTTGCTCACTATTTAAGAGTCTGTCGGCTTCTTGGCGATGTAATTGATTACGCTTTAAACTGCGCAGCATTCTGTATTCGCGCCATAGCATGCGCCCAATTAGCAACACACCGCTTACCACCGCCGTTAAATACACGCCGCCTAAAATGACCGACTGCTGAAACGCAAACACTAACGAATAAGCAAACTCAAGTAGCACGAGCACTAAAAAGCTTACAGCAAACACCCCTTTAAGCGTTTGCCATTTAGACTTTTTATATACCGGCTCTAGGTCTATTTCTTCATCAAGAAGTTCATCTTCAGGCTCTTCAATGTATTCACTTTGACCCTGGGTAATTATTTTTGCAGGAGCAAGCGTCGCCTCAACCTGCTCATCAGCTTGGCTATCAATTCGCCTACCTGCTTGAAAAGTTTGCTGTGTGTCGTTCATGATAATTTGTCTCCTAACAAGTACTGCATCACATGATCAAGGCGAATATGCTTAAGTTGCTTATCGGGGTTTGGCATAGGCGCAAACGATAAAAACTCAAAGCCCTGCGCTGGCCACTCATTTTTATTAAGCATGCGCTTTGGTGGCTGTGGGGGTAAATAAGTAAGCCAATCTTGCTCGTTTAATGGTTTACCATAAATACAATCAAGTGTTTGGCCTTTATCGGCCACTTGGCGCGGCTGCGTTGCTGCAATTGACGACATTGCCATGGTTTCTATTTGTACGCCATCAAACTTTAAGTGATTACTTTGCTCATGCACTAGCGAGTCAAGTAGTAGTGCTAAATCTTTATGGTGCTTAGCACTTATATGATCTGACTTATTTGCAGCAAACAGTATTTTATCTATGTTGGGTTTAAATAAACGCTTAAAAAAACCCGACTCGCCGTAATTAAAGTGTGCGAGTAATTGGTTTATTACACTACTTTGCTCTTGGAATGTTTCGTGGCCTTCGTTTAATGCGCTGAGTACATCTACCAACACAATTTGACGATCAAAATGTTTAAAGTGCTCATTATAAAATGGCTTAACTACTTCTTTTACATAGGCGTTAAAACGCTTAATTAAATGCGCTAAGTTAGAGCCTGGCACTACCTCATCTCTTTTTATATGCTGAGCATTTACCGGAAAAAACAATAAAAGCGGCGCACCTTGTAAGTCGCCAGGCATTAGCATGCGCCCAGGTTGTAACATGGCAAGCTTAGTATCTTTTTTAAGGCCCACCAGCATACTTTGATAAAGCGCTGCAATGTGTGCAAGTAAGCCTTCATCTACAGGGGCATTTAAATCAAGCTGTTCAAGCGCGTTTAAAAATTCAGTAGAGGTATTCACACGTGGGTGCTGTAGTAACAGCGGGTATTGTTGCTCGCACCACTGACTATAGCTTTGCTCAAGCATAGGTAAATCAAGTAGCCACTCACCTGGGTAGTCAATAATATCTAAATACAGCGTAGATTGCGGCGAAAAATGCCCACGCAACCCAGATGCGCTTTGGTATTTAATCGCTAAACGCAGGGTATTAATACGCTCGGTTGATGGAGGCCATGTAGGCTCCCCATCGCTTGGGAGCAAGGCATTAAGCGCCCGCGGATAGTCAAACGTAGGCACTTTTAACGCCTCTTGCGGCACCACTTTGGTGGCTATATGGCGGTGCTCTCGCATTACATCAAAAAACGGTAAGTTTTTATCATCGCTTTGTGTTGTAAGGTGCTTAACAAGTGCGGTAATAAACGCGGTTTTACCACTGCCACTTAGACCGGTTACGGCCAACTTTACGTGTTGATCTAAACTGCGATGAAGGGCTTTTTGGGCTGAACCTTTAATACTTTTAAAGGTTTTTTTGGCAAATGAAGTGCTACTCATAATGGGCTAGCACTTCATTGATGCTGTTAATCACCGAACAAAGTGCTATTAAATCCTTTAAAGTTTGTTGATTTCACGGCTAACCGTAAACTCGCTTGAAGTAACATGGCGCTCCATATCTTGAAGACGCGTGTCTATTCGCGTTAGACGCTCTTTTAAGTCTTGCAATGCGCGGCGCGGTGGCTCGCCTTTTTGCCATACTTTAAATTTAACTTCTAGCGGATCGTCAGTTTTAGTTGAGCTACTAGTATGTATAGTTGTGGGGTCTTTTTTATCTAAAATAAACCACGCTGCAATATACGCTACCACAAATAATGGGCCACCCGTTAGCAGTACCGCACTAACAAAAATAATGCGAACTAACCATAACTCCATATTAAAGTAGTCACTTAATCCCGCACATACACCGGCGATTTTGCCGCGCTGTGGGTCTCTTAATAATTCGCGTTTGGCACTCATACTTTGCGTCTCCATTGTGGTGACTCTTGATCGAGTAATGCTTCAAGGGTTTCTACTCTATCAGCCATTTTTTCAGCCTTGTGGGCAAGTTCCAATAACTGGCGATGTTCATGCTCACTTAACCCTTGGCTCACTTGCTTTTTGCTACGGTAGTGCAAAATTAACCACAGTGGCGCAACAAAAATCATGAACAAGATAAATGGTGCAATTAGTATCTCTGGATCAAACATAATCCTCTCCTGACAATCCGTAATCGATGTTTTAAGCAGTGGGGCACTTTAAGTACCCCTTTATAAGTTATTTATCAGCTAGCTTCTTTTTAAGTTCGGCAAGCTCATCATCTATCTTTTCATTTTTTTGTAGGTCGGCAATTTCATCTGCAAGCGACTTTTTACCTAAATCGTAAGACTCTATTTGAGATTCTAGTCCATCAATTTTAGTTTCGTAGCGCTCAAAGCGATTAAGTGCATCTTCTACTTTAGAGCTATCAAGGGCTTTTTTCACTTCAAGGCGCGACTCAGCCGAACGTTGACGTAAAATAATTGCCTTTTGACGTGCTTTAGCATCGGCTAGCTTTTCTTGTAGAGTAGTGACTTCTTGCTGAAGTTTCTCAATGTGAGACTCTACATGCTCAAGCTCAGACTCTACTGCTGCAACTGCTTCTGCCGATTTTTGCTTTTCAAGTAATGCTGAACGCGCTAAATCGTCGCGGTCTTTACTTAATGCAAGCTCTGCTTTGTCTTGCCAATCGCTTACTTGTGCTTTTAGTGTATCTACACGACGTACTAATTCTTTTTTCTCAGCCAGTGTTTTAGCTGACGTAGAGCGCACCTCTACCAATGTGTCTTCCATCTCTTGGATAATAAGACGAACCATTTTTTCTGGGTCTTCTGCTTTATCTAAAATGGCATTGATATTAGAATTAACAATGTCTGCAAAACGCGAAAAAATTCCCATAACATTTACCTCTGTAATATAAACTTAGTTGGTCTGCTGTAACTAGTATCAATATGCTTGCCAACTTTTTAAAATCTAAAATACACTTTATTTTCATTAAGTTAAACTAAATATACAAATTCCTTTAGTTATCCCTGATTATGAAATACACTAACTGTTAGCAAAAATGACCAAGAGTTAGGAAAAATGAGCCAATATCGCCAACAGGATAATTTACTCGGCCAATCTGATAGCTTTTTAGCTGTACTTGATCAGGTATCGCAGTTAGCTAATTTAGATAAGCCAGTGCTTATTATTGGCGAGCGAGGAACCGGTAAAGAGCTTATAGCCGCCCGTTTACACTTTTTATCAAAGCGTTGGGATCAAAACTACGTAAAGCTTAACTGTGCAGCCCTTAACGAAAACCTCCTCGAAAGCGAATTATTTGGTCATGAAAGCGGTGCTTTTACCGGGGCAAGTAAACGTCACGAAGGTCGCTTTGAGCGCGCTAACAGCGGTACCTTATTTTTAGATGAGCTGGCTAATACATCGGCCATGGTACAAGAAAAGCTTCTGCGCGTTATAGAATACGGTGAATTTGAGCGGGTCGGTGGTAAACACACCGTAAAGGTAGATACTCGTTTAGTGTGTGCCACCAACGAAGATTTACCCAACCTTGCAGAGCAGGGCGAATTTAGAAGTGACTTACTTGACCGCTTAGCCTTTGATGTAATTACCCTGCCACCACTGCGCGAACGTCAAGACGATATTATGCTACTCGCTGAGCAATTTGCCATGAATATGGCACGCGATTTAGAGTGGGAGTTATTTAGTGGCTTTACCCGCAGCGCCACCGAAACCCTGCTAAATTACGATTGGCCTGGTAATATACGCGAGCTTAAAAATGTAGTTGAGCGAAGTTTGTATCGTCATGGTAATGAACATATTCCCGTTCACCAGATTATTTTAGACCCATTTGAAAGCCGTTTTAGACCCAAAGCACGCATTAAAGCTCCTATTGCAACACCGCTCGCCCCAGCTGAGCCTACAACACTAGCCACACCTGTTAGCGAGCTTAGTAACGAGCTTAGCTCTCCAATTGAATTTCCGTGTAGCTTAAAAGAGCGCTCTAACGAATTTGAAATAAATATGATTAATAAAGCCCTTGAGCATAGCCAATTTAATCAAAAGAAAACTGCAGAAGTACTCGGTTTAACGTATCATCAATTACGTGGTTATCTTAAAAAATACAATTTATTAGAAGATAAATAGTTAGAGGTTATGCGAGTGCATAAAATACTACTTGTTTTACTAGCCAGCACCTTAACAGGCTGCTTTGATAGTAAAGAAGAAATTATAGAAGAGAAAAACCAAGGCCTCGTTTATTGCGCCGAAGCGAACCCTGTGTCGTTTAATCCGCAAGTAACAACCACTGGCTCAACTATTGATATTATTGCTAATCAGTTATTTGACCGTTTAATTAGTATTGACCCTGTTACTGCAGATTTTAAAAGTGAGCTGGCAACCGATTGGAAAATTAGCAACGATGGAAAGTCGGTCACCTTTACGCTGCGTAAAGGCGTAAAATTTCATTCTACCTCGTACTTTACCCCTACTCGCGATTTTAACGCTGATGATGTTATTTTTACCTTTAGCCGATTATTTGACGTGTACAACCCGTACCATTTTGTAGGCGATGCAAACTACCCGTATTTTCAAAGTGTGGGGCTCGATCAGCTTATTCGTAAAATTGTGCGCGTGTCTGACTATCAAGTGCGCTTTGAGCTATTTCACCCAGAAAGCAGTTTTTTAACGAACATGGCCACCGACTTTGCCGTGGTGCTGTCGCAAGAATACGCAATGCAATTAAAAGCGCGAGATCAAACTAATTTATTTGATCAGTACCCTATTGGCACAGGCCCCTACATTTATAAAGAGTACCGACGCGATCACTTAGTGCGCTTTTACCGCAACCCCCTTTATTGGAAGCACGATGTTGCCCTTGAACAGCTGGTTTACGACATTACGACAAACGGCACTACGCGCATAGCAAAAATGCTCACTAAAGAGTGCGATGTAACCGCGCACCCAAGTAGTGCACAACTGAGTATTTTAGCGCAACGAGACGATATAAACGTTGAAAAAGAAACCAATTTAAATATTGGTTATTGGGCCTTTAATACTGAGCGCGCCCCTTTTGATGACATTAGAGTGCGCAGAGCCCTTGCGCATGCAATTGATATAGACAAAATAATGCAAGCCGTTTATTACGGTAATGGCATACGCGCGCAATCTATTTTACCGCCGACCTCGTGGGGCTTTGAACCACAAGAAAACATGCCTATGTTTGACCCAGAGCTGGCTAAAAAACTGCTCATAGAAGCGGGGTTACCGAATGGCTTTGATATGACCATTTGGGCAATGCCGGTGAGTCGAATATACAATCCTAATGCCCGCAAAATGGCTGAGCTGATGCAAAGCGATTTACGCAAAATAGGTGTTAACGTAAGTATTGTTGAATACGAGTGGAATACTTTTATTCAGCGTATAGGTGAGCACCGCCACGATAGCGTATTACTCGGCTGGGCTGCCGATACCCCCGATCCAGATAACTTTTTTAGCCCATTACTAAGTTGCACCGCCACTTTTAGCGGTAAAAATCCAGCCAATTGGTGTAACCCACAGTTTGACTTATTGCTTACCCAAGCGCTCGACACCACCGATTTAAGTTTGCGCAAACAATATTACGATCAGGTTCAAGCGCTGATTATTGATCAGCTCCCGTTGGTGCCTATTGCTCATGGTATGCGTTTTCAAACAAATAGTGCCGATGTAGAAGGGATAACCCTTGGCCCATTTGGGGCTATTTCACTCGCAAATGCGAGGAAAAAATAATGATACTTGATTATATATTACGCCGCCTTGGCTTGTTTTTATTCATGATTTTAATGCTAAGCATATTTACTTTTTCGCTTAGCTACTTGTTCCCAGGGGATCCGCTTAGCAACCTAAGTGGCATTCCTAGCGGTAATTTTTCTCAGCACAGTGAGCTTGAAGATAAATACATGTATGACAGCAACTACGTTATGCAGTATTTAGCGTTTTTAGGGCGTATATTTCAAGGTGACTGGGGTGTGTCGTTTGCCTCGGGGGATAACGTTTTTCAGCACATTTTAGATTTAATCCCAGCAACTTTAGAGCTGTGTGTTTATGCGCTTATTGTATCGGTTGTGGTAGGTGTACCAGCAGGCATTTTGGCCTCAGCATACACACGCCGTTGGCCAGATAAATTAATTAGCTCTACCACCATGATTGGTTACTCTATTCCGGTTTTTTGGTTAGCGCTGTTACTTATTATGATTTTTTCGCTCAAGCTGGGCTGGTTTCCTATGTCGGGTAGAATGGGGTTACTATTTGAAATACCGCCTAATACTGGGTTTATATTAATCGATATTATGCTCGCAGGCTTCCCCTACAAAGGTGAAGCATTTATAGATGCACTGCATCACTTAACACTGCCAACCATAGTGCTAGCCATGTTTCCTACCACTGTTTTAGTGCGCTTTACCCGCGACTCTATGCTTAAAGTAATGGATCAAAGCTTTATAAAAACGGCCAGGGCAAAAGGCCTTAATCGCCGCCAATTAATCATGTATCATGCGCTGCGCAATGCGCTATTGCCAGTAATAAAACAAATAGGGCTGCAATTTAGTACGCTTATTACGCTTGCCATGATAACCGAAGTTATTTTTTCTTGGCCGGGTATTGGCCGTTGGCTAATCGATAGTATTTACCAACGAGACTACCCTGCTATTCAAGGCGGTTTAATGGCGGTGTCTATGTTTGTTATTATTGCCACTATTGTTGCCGAGCTTACATATACTCTGTTCGACCCAATTTCGCGGAATCAGGCACATGGTAAAGTTTAAATTATTTTCTGAAGAGTCGAATAAATCGCCGCTGGCGCGTTTTTGGCGCAAATTTAAAAACAATCACCCCGCCTTGGTGGGATTATGGATTTTTATGGCGTTTGCGTTATTGGCCGCCAGTGCGCCCTTTTTAGCGCCGTATGGAGTTAACCAGCAACATAGCGATGCTTTACTTATACCGCCATCATGGCGAGAAATGGGCGATGTGCGCTTTATTTTGGGCACCGATGATTTAGGACGCGATGTACTCTCGCGCTTAATGAATGGCGCAACCTACACGTTTGGCTTATCGGTGGTGGCTGCCTTTATTACTACCATTATTGGTGTGCTTGTTGGCACTTTTGCCGGCATTAGCCGCGGCCTTCGCTCAAGCTTTTTAAATCACTTGCTTGATATCACGCTCTCTATTCCGTCTTTGCTATTAGCGATTATTATTATCGCAGTGCTTGGGCCGGGCTTAATGAATACAGTGTGGGCTATTATATTGGCGTTATTACCGCAATTTATTCACTCTATTCGTAATTTAATTGTTGATGAGCTAAGTAAAGACTACATTACCGCTTTTAGGCTTGATGGTGCCTCTAACTGGCATATTTTGTCGCGGGGTATTTTTCCTAATATTTATGAGCACATTGTGGTTATTTTTACCACCGCGCTTTCTACTGCTATTTTAGATATTGCTGCCTTAGGCTTTTTAAAACTTGGTGCACAGCCCCCTACAACCGAATGGGGCGCCATACTGGCTGAGAATTTAGGCCTTATATATTTAGCACCTTGGACCGTTGCGCTACCGGGTGTATTATTATTTTTAGCGGTTTTGTCTACCAATTTAGTAGGTGATGGCCTACGAAAAGTGCTTAAAGCACGTAAGGCTGATTAAATGCAATTACTCGACGTTAGAAATTTAACCATAGAGCTGCGTACCTCTGAAACGGTAATTCGCGCTGTAGATAGAGTCAGCTTTAGCCTAAAAGAAGGCGAAGTACATGGCTTGGTGGGTGAGTCGGGCTCTGGTAAAAGCTTAATAGCCAAAGCCATTGTTGGGGTACTTAACGAACGCTGGCATATAACAGCCAATAGAATGCATTGGCGCGGTGTTGATTTAATGCGCTTAACCCCAGAGCAACGCAGAAAAACAGTCAGCCAAGACATTGCGATGATTTACCAAGACCCTAGCCGCTGCCTTGACCCGACCGCTAAAATATTTGACCAAATAGCCGAAACACTGCCTGAAACATCCACTAAAGGCTTTTTTTTAAAGCGCAATAGAGAACGTAAAGACCGCGTAAAAGCACTTATCCATAAAGTGGGTATTAAAAACCACGACGCTGTGCTTGATAGTTACCCGCACGAGCTCTCAGAAGGCGTGTGCCAAAAGGTCATGATTGCCATGGCCATAGCGCGCACTCCTAAGCTACTAATTGCTGATGAGCCGACTACAGCGCTTGAAAGCACCACCCGTGCACAGGTATTTAGGTTGCTAAAAAGCTTAAATCAATTAAAAAACATGTCTATTTTGATGATTTCTCATGAGCTTGAAGAAATAGCCGACTGGTCGCACGGTATTCATGTTTTATATTGTGGGCAAATGGTTGAAGCCGGCCCAACGCAACGTATTTTTCGCCAGCCTCGCCACCCTTACACGCAAGCGTTATTAAAAAGCTTACCCAATTATGAGCAAGGCTTGGCACACAAAGAACCCTTTTATGCACTTAAGGGCACTATCCCTACTTTGCAACATTTACCTATAGGTTGCCGATTAGGCCCACGCTGCCCTCAAGCACAAAAAGAATGTGTAATTACCCCTGCACTTACTAAGCACCATGGGCACAGCTATGCGTGTCATTTTCCGCTTATTAAGGAGATGAAGTAATGCAACCGGTATTAAAAGTACAAGCGCTTTGTAAAACCTTTAACATACGTGCCGGTTTATTTAGCCGCAAAAAATTTGAGGTACTAAAAAATATCTCTTTTTGTGTGGGCAAAGGCGAAACAATCGCAGTAATCGGTGAAACCGGTGCGGGTAAAAGTACACTCGCTAAATTACTCGCAGGGGCAGATAGCGCCGACAGTGGGCAAATTTTATTAGAAAGTAATATTATTGAAGATGACGGCGTGCGCGATGATCAATGTCGACATATCCGCATGATATTCCAAGACTCCGCTGCCTCGCTCAATCCGGGTCTCACCATAGGTGATATGCTAGATGATTGCTTGCAGTATAATACCGATTCAGACCAACTGGCTCGCCAAGAAAAAATAGATGCCACGCTTTCTAAAGTGGGACTGCTAATCGATCATCAACATTATTACCCTCACATGTTTAGTGTAGGCCAATTGCAGCGTGTAGCGTTGGCGCGGGCGCTCATTTTAGACCCTAAAGTGGTGGTGCTTGATGAAGCGCTATCAGCTTTAGATCCCTCCGTTCGTGCGCAAACAGTTAACTTATTACTTAAGCTGCAAAAAGAAACCGGTCTAACTTATGTACTCATTACGCACCATTTAAGTTTAGTGCGCCATATCAGCGATCAGCTAGTGGTGCTTGAAAAAGGTGAGGTAGTAGAATATGGGCGTACCGAAGAGGTGTTTCAAAATCCGCAATCAAAAGTAACACAGCGCTTAATTTGCTGTTAATACTAAGCTTATATTTATAAAACAATACTGCCTAATCATTTGACTAAGCACATTGAAGTTATAAAAAAGGCGCGTTACTTATAAAGTAACGCGCCTTTTTTTAATGTATCGCGATTATTCTGCTGCTTGCTCTACCACAGGTAGATTTAGCTCAGCTTTAGCCTTTAAAGACTCAATAAACGCTAAGTAGTTTTTGTTAGCTTGCGCCATAGTAATGTTTTGCTGTACTTGCGGGTCGATATTTGCGGTTACTTGCGCATCGCTTACCGATTTAAGTGCAACAATTGCTGCATCACCGTTGTTTAAATCAACCACGTCTGTGCTTGGTGCATCATTAGGACGAGGCATTTTAAACGCTTGCGTTACAATAGCAGGCGAAACCGTGTAGCTTTGACGCGTTAAGCTCGCTTCTTCACGTACCGTTAGGTTTTGCTCACTGGCCACATCACTTAGCGTTTTACCTGCTTGAACTTGTGCAAATAACTCACGTGCTTTTTCTTTAGCAAGTGTTGATGCTTTTTCATTAACTAAACGTGTTTTGATTTGCTCACTCACTTGCGCAAGCGGTTTAGTTGCAGATGGCTCGTATTTATTTACACGTACTACAATAACGTGCTCATCACCTAGCTCAATCACTTCTGAGTTTACTTTATCTTCAAGTAATTCTACTGAGAACAACTGAGAAATTACCGCAGGTGTATTAAGTGGCTCTGGCAATGCATTACGTGCAACAAGTGGCGTGGTTTTAACTTCAACGTCTGCCACTTCTGCTGCATCGTCTAAACGGTCAGAAATCTCAAATGCTAAGGCACCCATTTCTGTTTGCTTTTCGTAAAACGCATCTACTTTTTCAGTTTGCTCAAGCTCTGCACGTAAGTCGGCTTTTACGTCGTCATACGCTTTCACTTGCTCTGGCTGTAAGTCAGTAAGTTTAATAATGTGATAACCAAACTCTGATGCTACAACTTCTGAAATATCACCTTTGTTTTGAAGCGCAAATGCAGCATCTTCAAAAGCTGGGTCCATTACATCGCGTTCAATCCACTCTAGGTCGCCGCCCATTTCGCCACTCACAACATCATCAGATGATGACTCTGCAAGCTGTGCAAAATCAGCACCTTGCTCTAACTGCTCATGTAATGCGTTGGCTTTTTCAAGCGCGGCATCATCATCTTCGCTGTTATCAATTAAAATGTGCGATACACGGCGTTTTTCAGGCTCGATGTATTGTGCTTTATTTTGCTCATAATACGCTTTTACGTCGTCTTCTGTTACCGACTCTACGGTGATATCTTGTGCTTTAAGCTCAATGTAATCAACCGATACACGCTCTGGCGATAAAAATTGTGATGCGTTTAGCTCGTAGTAATCAGCAATTTCTTGCTCAGATACGTCTACGTTTGCTTGTAACGCTTCTTTGCTTAACACAAGGTAGTCTATGCTACGCGTTTGCTGCTGCAGGGCTGCAGCGCGTTTAAGCTCGTTTTCAAGTGCAAACTCAGTACCAGCAACCGCAGACACTAATTGGCTGCGTGTCATGTCTTTACGTAAGTACTCACGAAAAGCATCTGGTTGAAAGTTCATTTGACGAATTACTTGTAGGTAACGGTCGTTATTAAATTTTTCACCAATTTGAAAGTACGGTAGTTCTAAAATTGTTTTACGTACGCTGTCGTCGCTTACGCGAAGGCCTAAATCTGCCGCTAATTGTGATTGCAATTCTTGTTGTACTAAGCGGTCAATTACACCTTGACGAATTTGCGCCATGTAATTTGGATCTGCACTGATTTGTGCAAAGTATTCGCCAAATTGTTGCTCTAAACGGCTACGTTCGTTTTGATAAGCACGATTAAATTCGGTTTGGCTAATTTTAATTCCATTTACTTCAGCAACGGGTTGTTCTGGGGTTTGACCTAAGTAACTACCGATCCCTGCTAAGGCAAAAGATAAAATCACCGCGCCTAAAATTATTTTGGCTACAGGACCCTGTGAGCCCTCTCTGATTTTCTCAAGCATTTGTTTATCTCTTATTGATCAAGGTATTTTACCTTGTCATATGTAAAAAAAGCGTATCTTACCAGATACGCTTTTTCACTTGAAGTAACTGGCGGTGAAGTTACTTAATTCATCGATTAGGATAATTAAGTTTATATACACTCGCCATAACTAATCTGTATTTAAACAGTGATTAGTTTACTGCGTCTTTCAGCGCTTTACCGGCTTTGAAAGAAGGAATATTTGCCGCAGCGATTTGGATAGTTTCACCAGTTTGTGGGTTACGGCCTGAACGAGCAGCACGCTCGCGTACTGAGAAAGTACCAAAACCTACAAGTGCAACTGAATCGCCATCTTTAAGCGCTCCAGATACAGACTCGATGAATGAATCTAGTGCACGACCTGCAGCCGCTTTAGAAATGTCAGCGTCAGCTGCGATTTGATCGATTAATTGAGATTTATTCACAATATCATCCTCTTTCATTGTTATTATCAAGAGCGATTGTTTTTTAAACTAACATCACTTTTTTGAAAATTTTAGAGCAAACTTTTAATGCTCACATGATTATATTTTTCTTAAGCCTAGGCCCCATAAGGGCTAGGCTCGAAAACCAGTGCTTAACTTATCATACCGATTAGATTTGAAAAGCCCTTTAAAGCACTTTTTTTGGGTTTTTTATTGGTTTTTCGGTGTTTCGACTGAAAAACTCTCAACAGGATGCACTAAAGCTAACTTTAATACTTCATCAATCCATGTAACTGGGTGAACATCTAAGCCTGCCAGTACGTTATCTGGGATCTCTTTTAAGTCACGTTCGTTAATTTTTGGAATGATGACTGTTTTAATTCCACCACGGTGTGCAGCAAGTAGTTTCTCTTTTAAACCACCAATAGGCAGTACTTCACCGCGCAGTGTTATTTCACCTGTCATTGCTACATCGGCTTTAACGGGGTTACCTGTTAAGCTCGATACTAAACCCGTTACCATTGCTGCACCGGCACTTGGGCCATCTTTAGGGGTCGCACCCTCTGGTACATGCACATGAATATCGCGTTTTTCGTAAAAATCGTTATTAATACGGAACGTATCACCACGATTACGAACCACCGTCATGGCCGCTTGTATCGACTCTTGCATTACATCGCCCAGTGAGCCTGTGTAGCTTAGTTTGCCTTTACCTGGCACAGCCGCACATTCAATGGTCAGTAAATCGCCGCCTACTTCGGTCCACGCTAAGCCTGTTACCTGACCAATGCGGTCGCCGTCTTCAGCTTTACCGTAGTCGTAGCGCTGTACACCTAAAAACTCTTCTAGGTTATCTTGATTGATAGTGACTGTTTTAGTCTCTTTATCAAGTAAGATATTTTTAACGGCTTTACGACATAGTTTAGATACTTCGCGCTCTAAATTACGTACGCCCGCTTCACGCGTGTAGTAACGAATAATGCCAATAATTGCACTGTCTTCTATTACTAGCTCAGAAGGTTTTAAACCATTGCGTTTAACTTGCTTAGTAATTAAGTGCTCTTTTGCAATGTTTAGCTTTTCATCTTCGGTGTAACCCGATAAGCGAATAACTTCCATTCTGTCCAATAATGGACCAGGAATATTAAAGCTGTTTGATGTTGCTACAAACATTACATCCGATAAATCGTAGTCTACTTCTAAGTAGTGATCAGCAAAGTGGCTGTTTTGCTCCGGATCTAGCACCTCTAATAGTGCTGATGCTGGGTCGCCGCGCATATCAGATGACATTTTGTCGATTTCATCTAACAAGAATAATGGGTTTTTAACGCCCACTTTTGTCATGTTTTGAATCAGCTTACCTGGCATAGAGCCAATGTAAGTACGACGATGACCACGAATTTCAGCTTCGTCACGTACGCCACCTAATGCCATACGAACATATTTACGACCCGTAGAGCGTGCAATAGACTGCCCTAGTGATGTTTTACCAACACCCGGTGGTCCTACTAAACATAAAATAGGCCCTTTGAGCTTATTAGTACGTTGTTGCACCGCGAGGTATTCAATTATGCGTTCTTTAACTTTATCTAAGCCGTGGTGATCGCTATCAAGAATTTTTTGCGCGCCTGCTAAGTCTTTTTTCACTTTCGAGCGTTTTTTCCATGGTACGTTAATTAACGTATCAATGTATGAACGCACTACAGTGGCCTCTGCAGACATTGGCGACATCATTTTAAGCTTATTAAGCTCAGCTGATGCTTTTTCTTTCGCTTCTTCTGGCATACCTGATTCTTCAATACGCTTTTTAAGCGCTTCAAATTCGTCAGGTACATCATCAAGCTCACCAAGTTCTTTTTGAATGGCTTTCATTTGCTCGTTGAGGTAGTACTCGCGCTGAGACTTTTCCATCTGCTTTTTCACGCGGGTACGAATTTTTTTCTCAACTTGCAATAAGTCTATTTCACCTTCCATCAGTGCCATTAAGTATTCTAAGCGCTCTGTAACGCTTGAAATCTCTAACACTTTTTGTTTTTCAGGCACTTTTAATGGCATATGCGCTGCCATTGTATCGGCAAGGCGTGCTGGCTCATCAATGCCTGAAACAGAGGTTAATACCTCAGGTGGAATTTTTTTATTAAGTTTTACATAGCCTTCAAACTGGCTAACAGCGCTGCGGATGAAAATATCTTGCTCTTGCTCATCCACTGAATCAGATTCGATGAACTGAGCATTCGCTACAAAAAACTCATCGTTATCTACAAATTCTTCAATTTGTGCGCGCTGCGTACCTTCAACTAAAACTTTAACTGTACCGTCTGGTAACTTTAATAACTGAAGTACAGTAGCAATAGTACCGATACGGTAAATATCGTCTTGCTCAGGTTCGTCTACAGTTGCATCTTTTTGTGCAACCAAGAAAATTTGTTTGTCTTTATCCATTGCCGCTTCGAGGCATTTTATTGATTTTTCACGGCCTACAAAAAGCGGGATCACCATGTGCGGATATACCACAACATCGCGCAGTGCTAACACTGGGATTTCGACTCGATCGGTTCTCTCAAGCGTCATTATAGTTTCTCTTCGCACTTCATTTATTTAAAAGATTACTCAAGTATATGGGGATAATCTAATTAAAGTTCAACAATTTTCTCCAACTCGTTCAAATTAATTATAAAAAAAGGAGCCTAAGGCTCCTTTTTTATACAAATAGCTTAAAAACTATTCTGATGCAGCTTTATCTTGATTATTGTTTTCATAAATCAAGATTGGGTCAGATTCACCTTTAATCACGGTTTCATCTATAACCACTTTGCTTACATCATCCATTGATGGCAGCTCATACATAGTATCAAGCAGTACGCCTTCAACAATTGAGCGAAGTCCGCGAGCACCTGTTTTACGCTCCATTGCTTTGTGAGCAATAGCGCTTAGTGCATCATCACGGAACTCTAATTCAACGTCTTCCATACCAAACAATACAGAGAACTGTTTAGTAATGGCGTTTTTAGGTTCACTTAATATTTGTACAAGTGCCGCTTCATCAAGCTCAGTTAATGTAGCAACAACAGGTAAACGACCAATAAACTCAGGAATTAAGCCGTACTTAACTAAATCTTCTGGCTCTACGTCTTTAAATGTTTCGCTTAAAGAGCGGCTCGACGCTGACTCTTTAACGTTAACACCAAAGCCAATTCCGGTATTTTTATGGCTACGCTGTTCGATTACTTTATCTAGGCCTGCAAAGGCACCACCACAGATAAATAAAATCTTAGAGGTATCAACCTGTAAAAACTCTTGCTGCGGGTGCTTACGACCACCTTGTGGTGGTACTGAGGCAACCGTGCCTTCAATTAGTTTAAGCAGCGCTTGTTGTACGCCCTCACCCGACACGTCACGTGTAATAGATGGGTTATCTGATTTACGCGAAATTTTGTCAATTTCATCAATGTAAACAATACCACGTTGCGCTTTTTCTACGTCGTAATCACATTTTTGTAGCAGTTTTTGAATGATGTTTTCTACATCTTCACCTACATAGCCGGCTTCGGTTAGTGTAGTTGCATCTGCCATAGTAAACGGTACATCAAGTAAACGCGCAAGTGTTTCTGCCAGTAATGTTTTACCACTACCTGTAGGGCCAATAAGCAAAATGTTACTTTTACCTAGTTCTACTTCTTGCTTTGTAGATTGGTTACGTAGGCGCTTGTAGTGATTGTATACCGCTACAGACAATACTTTTTTAGCATGGTCTTGACCAATTACGTAGTCATCTAAGTGATTACGAATTTCTTTTGGCACAGGTAGTTTATCAGACGAATTATGCTTAGGAGCAATGTCTTTGATTTCTTCCCTGATAATATCGTTACACAGCTCTACACATTCATCACAAATGTATACTGAAGGACCTGCAATTAATTTACGCACTTCGTGTTGGCTTTTGCCACAAAAAGAGCAGTATAACAATTTATTACTTTTGTCGCCGTCTGTAGGAGTGTCAGACATTCAGCTACCTCTTTTATACGTTGGCTGCCAAATAAGGTTGGCAACTATTTCAAATTCGCTTTTAACTATACCAAAATTTACTGGTTTTCGCATAGTAACTCAAAGTGGCAAGCAATTATTTGCTTGCCTACACGCTTACTTGCTTTCGCGACTTGTAAACACTGAGTCAACCAGGCCGTAATCTACAGCTTGTGATGCACTCATAAAGTTATCACGGTCAGTATCGCGTGAAATAACATCTAATGGCTGGCCTGTATGCTCTGCCATTAAGCGGTTAAGTTTGTCTTTAATAGACAGAATTTCTTTTGCGTGTATTTCAAAGTCAGATGCTTGACCTTGGAAACCACCTAACGGTTGGTGAATCATTACACGTGAGTTTGGTAAACAAAAACGCTTACCTTTAGCGCCAGCAGTAAGCAAAAATGCGCCCATGCTTGCCGCTTGGCCAACACAAATTGTACTTACATCTGGTTTGATGAAGTTCATTGTATCGTAAATTGCCATACCAGCGGTTACCGAACCACCTGGTGAATTAATATATAAAAAGATATCTTTTTCAGGGTTCTCTGATTCTAAAAATAGCATTTGCGCTAAAATTAGGTTTGCCATGTTGTCTTCAACTTGGCCCGTTAAAAAGATAATTCGCTCTTTTAATAGACGCGAATAAATGTCATACGAGCGCTCACCTTTAGCTGTTTGTTCAACAACCATAGGGACTAATGCATTTAGGGGATCTGTCATACCAGTGTTCATACTTTTTTAATTCCTTATGCGCTTATGCTTTTTCTTACTAAAGGAAGCATAGTTATCATTTTTCGCAAATTATGGGGCACAAACTAAAATGGCCCGGGCACACTGCATAAACAGAGTAACACGAGCCATTTAATCGTTAGCGAGCGCTTAAGTCAATGACTTATTAAGCACCTTGCTGAGGATTCATGATGTCATCAAATGCTTTTTCAACGTCAGACACGTTTGCTTTAGCTAAAATAGCTTCAACAGCTTGCTCTTCCATTGCAACATTACGCATTTGCTGCATAAGTTGATCATTTGCTTTGTAGTATTCTACTACTTCAGTTGGATCTTCGTAAGCAGATGCAACTGTAGCAATTAATGCTTCAACTTTTTCATCATCAACTTTGATATCGTTTGCTTTGATCACTTCACCTAGTAATAGGCCAGTTTTAACGCGAGTTACAGCTTGCTCGTGGAACAATTCAGCTGGAAGCTCAGGCATGTTTTTAGCGTCGCCACCAAAACGTTGAGCTGCTTGCTGACGTAGTGCGTCAACTTCTTGATCAATAAGTGCTTTAGGCACTTCGATTTCGTTGTTTTCTAAAAGACCTTTAATCGCTTGGTCTTTCACGTTAGCTTTAACCGCTTGGTCTAGCTCACGTTTCATGTTCTTTTTAACTTCTTCTTTAAGCGCGTCTACGCCGCCTTCGGTAACACCGAACTTAGTTGCAAACTCTTCGCTTAATTCAGGTAGCTCTTGTGCTTCAACTTTTTTCACTGTGATAGTGAATTGAGCCGCTTTACCTTTCAGGTTTTCAGCGTGGTAATCTTCAGGGAAAGTTACATCAGCAACTACTTCTTCGCCTGCTTTTTTACCAACGATGTTGTCTTCAAAACCTGGGATCATACGACCTTGGCCAAGCTCAAGTGGGAAGTCTTCAGCTTTGCCGCCTTCAAACTCTTCACCGTCGATAGTACCTACGAAATCAACTGTTACACGGTCGTTTTCGCCAGCAGCTGCGTCAACATCAGCCCAAGAAGCGTGTTGCTTACGAAGTGTTTCTAGCATGTTTGCTAAATCTTCGTCAGTTACTGTTACTGCTGGTTTTTCTACTGCAATTTTGTCTAAACCTTGAACTTCAACTTCAGGGTATACTTCAAACGTTGCTGTAAACTCTAAATCTTTACCTGCTTCAAGTGATTTAGGTGCAAATGATGGTGCGCCAGCAGGATTAATTTTTTCAGCAACAATTGCTTCAATGTAGTTACGCTGCATTACTTCGCCAGCTACTTCTTGACGAACCGCAGGTCCAAAACGCTTGTTAATTACTGAAACTGGTACTTTACCAGCACGGAAGCCATCGATACGCTGCGTTTTTGACAGTTGTTGTAAGCGTTTTTTTACTTCGGTCTCAACGTTCTCTGCAGGAACGGTGATGGTCAGACGGCGCTCAAGGCCTTGAGTCGTCTCAACAGAAACTTGCATGATTTACCTCAATATTCAATTTTGGCGACTGTTCGCCTTCCTTACAAACAAAGTAATCTTCATGAGTCTTGATAAATTTTAAAGCGATTTTTCACTAAAAAGCATCCGTCACTACCATGAGATCCCATTGCTGCTCTGCCCTTCGGGCACTATGTTAAACAATAGACGCGGCATTATAACCTAATAATTATGATAGTCGAGTGTAGGGGGCAATTATTTGGACTAGTTTAGCTACGATCGAGACCAACTGCGTAAAAAACAGACTAACTGGTTCGTTAAAGCGATATTTTAGTAGGAAGTAAATAGAAGTTATTGTTGAGTGATTACTCGTTTACTTTCTTTAAAGTTAAGAAAGTGGTCGGCGATGCAG